>JALYUS010000360.1 GCA_030853625.1 Chloroflexota bacterium | reverse complement strand
ATCAAACTGGTCGCGGAGGCGTGGCAAGCGCGGGATGGCACGCCGCATGGCCGCGTCGCGCCGCAGACCCTGCCGCTCACCGATCCCCTCGCCACGCTGGCGGGCACCTCCAACATGCTCATCCTCCGTACCGACACGATGGGCGACCTCGCCATCGGCGAGTACGACGGCGGCACACCACAGACTGCCTACGGCGTCCTCGCCGACATCCTCCACATCGCAGGCAGTGAATAGTTTATTGTTTTTATCCAGCGATTCTGTCCTGTCGCTGTTGATAGCCGCGTTTCCATGGATGATGCGTCCCCGGTTTCGTCGTGCTGATCCCTGTGACTGCCCGCTCCTGGCGCAGGATTGGACGCGGCGCGGGAGCCCTCTGGGCAGCAGGCACGGGCGCGTGCGATCTCGCACCCGCACGACGACGTGCGCTTCCTACATCCAGATGGTATCCCAGACCGCGATGTCATCGAACCCCGCGTCGAGAATGTACGTCACGTCGGCCGCAAGCGGGGCAAGCGCGTCGCCCGCCGCTGCGAGCGCCCGTTGCGTCTCGACCGACTCACTGACGAAATCGTCGGCGGTGCTGCTGAAGAGATGGTGAGACAACAACCCTCGCCGCTCCACGCCCACGCCCATCGCGTTGATCGTCCGATAGCCGGGTATCGTGCCTCCCCGCCAGTCGCTTGACCCGCTGCAATCCTTCCATTGCCTGCGCATGGGGTTTTCTGAGATCACTCCCATCGAGCATCACCCAAATCGCTCGCTCGTCGCGCAACTGCGCCACGCCACGCTCCCGCAACCCCGCCAGGAGATGGTCGGCATCGAGCGAGAGCGAATGTCGGTTCGTCTCACCGTGGATCATGCGACGAATCCGTTGTTCCGCGTGCGGCGTGGCGGCGAGCACAGGGGAAAGCGGCATTCCGGCTGCAACACAAGGATTCACTGGCGATGATGCCGGGCGCCCTCAGGGCAGTACACCGTCTCGCCAACGGGACGCGCGGTGCGTTGATCACCGACGAGGGCAGTGAAGGGGCCAGGGTACGTGTCAAAGACAGCGATTTCCTACGTGCGAAGCTCCATCGTGATCCCTCCGTCATACGCCGCTGCTCATCCCGCTCGTGTACGACCACGTTATGCACATGTCAGTCAGTGGTATTGACGCGCGGCCCATTTTTGTGGTAATTAACGGCCAAGACCACGAGCGCCCGGACACCGGATCGGCGGTGGTGTCCCAGCTCTGGATCGGATGCTTCGGTATTCGTGATGGAGGTGTGAACCATGGTTGCGTTCAGTTCATTCGGTGAACCCCTGTTGTTGCGTGATGCTGTCCAGCGGCTCTTCGAGGACAGCTTCGTCCGGCCCTCCTCGGGGGAGGGCAATGGCGCGAACCATCCCGGCTCTCAGACCGGGACCCTGCCCGTCGACCTCGACGGCAGCGCTGATCGCTTCGTCATCCGCGCGATGCTCCCCGGCGTGAAGCCAGAAGATGTGGACATCACCTGCCATGAGAGTACGCTCACGATCCGCGCGACGGTGACGCCAGTCGCGCGGGGCGACGATGTGACTCCACTGGTGCGCGAACTGGGCGTCGGCACCTTCGCGCGCACAGTCCGGCTGCCCGACCCGATTGACGCGGAGCGGGTCGAGACGACACTGGTGGATGGTATTCTGACGCTGACGCTGCCGAAGGCGGAGTGGTCGAAGCCGAAGAAGATCACGGTCGGGGCGACAGGCGCGCAGAAGCAGTCGGCGATGCGGGCGACAGTCAACGCCCACTGATGCAGCATGCCAGGCGGGTGGGGCAGGCAACTCCCACCCGCTCGGGGAGGGATCACGATGGCTGGATACAGCGTATTGTTCAGCTGGGACGCGTTCGCCCGCATGCGCGCATCACGGCGCGAGCGGACGCGACGACGACTGATCGAACGAGCGCTCCGTGAGTGGCGCGGCATGCTACGGCCACCCCGGCTCGGGGTGGCGTGACTGCCGACGATGGCAGCGCGCGAACAGCCGCACCGGGCGGCACAACAGGTGATTGCCTTCAAATACGGCGAGACGGCGCAGCAGGCACTCGCCAGCATCGCCGCCGCGATCAATGAATACGCGCACGGGGATAGCGGGGCGGTCGCCGTCGAGGCGATCAGCCACACGGTGACGCAACTCGCCGAGCCGATCCCGCCGGTGCCCGGCATCGGAGATCCCGGGCCGGGGTATTTCGTCGTCACGGCGCTCGTCACCTTCCGCTCCATCGGCATGCAGACGGAGGGGGACGGCGGCCTACCCCGTTGATGCGATCGAGCAGAGGTATCGCGATTGCCTCGGAAACGGATGCGTTGCGACGGTTCAATGGAAATGGACTGAACCACATGATGCTGGGTCTCCTGCAATCGCGATACGTTGTCACTGCCGAATCGGGCATCCGGTCTGTCATGCCGTCGCGCTGCCATCCCGATCACCGGGTTCGGCACGTACCATCTGCAAGCGTCGTGTTCTCGTCATGTTGTCCCGCCGCTGGCGTGGCGAGCAGGCCGCTGAGTGCGTGGGTGCGTGGGTCGATCCGGCGCGGGACACCGGCTTTTTTCGGCTGATTCGCCGCCTTCGGCTCCCAGAGGGCGCGGCGCACGCAGAGACCACCAACGACCGTGGCCGTGATCGCGTAGACCGCCCGTGCCCAGAGTTGCCCACTGTCGGCGCCGCTACCGATCCCGTGCGCGAGGCCGACGAAAAAGGTCAGGAACGAGAGGCCATGGATGCTCCGCCAGACGACTCTCGGCAGGCGTTGCTGAACGATGGATGTGGCCGCGATCGCGACAAGCAGGTAGGCCGCCAGGATGCCGCAGCACATCCAGAAGGGCCGGTAGTTCGCCGCGAACGGAACGAACAGGTCCCTGGCGGAGAAGTTCGCCCACGGATCGAGGAAGAGGGTATAGAGGTGAATACCCAGGAAGGCGACGCTACCCAGACCGAGTAGGCGATGGAGGATGTACTGGGTTGCGCGGTCGATCCGCTGGGCGAGGCGCGTGGTCATCAGCAATCCCAGGACGACTGCCCCCCAGGAGAAGAGATAGGCGAGGAAGCCTGCGGAACGCGCCAAATACCAGAAGAGATGTGTCGTGGTCATCGTAGATACCCGCCGATCCCGGTTGTGCCAACGTGGATGCCGTCCGTCCCGATGAAGAGCCCATCGTAGCCATCCTGTGATTCGAGGTACGCACGCCCCGCCGTCATGCCGTGCAGGAGCGCGACCTTGGCGTAGATCTCCGCCCACATCGCGGACGGTCCGACGACCGTCACGGCGGTGAGATCTGTCGCCGCCGACTGGCCGGTGCGCGGATCGAGCAGATGGTGGACCCAGCGATCACCCCGCTGCCAGCGGCGGTACGCAGTACTCGAGGTCGCGACCGCCTGATCCTGTACGCCGACCACCGCGCAGTCACGATCCATGTCCTGTGGATCCTCCACGCCGACCACCCAGGCTGATGCACCGTCGGGGGCAACGCCCCAGACGCGCAGATCGCCGCCCGCGTTGACGAGGCCGCCGCGCACGCCGTGCGCGTGCCGGAGGATGGCGACGATCCGGTCCACCGCCCAGCCCTTACCGATGCCGCCGAAGTCGAGCGCCGCATCGGCGGGGAGCGCAACCGTTCCCGCAGCGGGATTGACAACGATCTGCCGCCATGCCTCCGCCCGATAATGCGGCAGCGCGACGGGGATCGCCCCATTGTCTCCGATCGCCGGGAAAGGGAAGGGGCGGTCGTAGCCGAGGTGAGCGAGTACCGTGCCGAGCGTCGGATCGAACATACCGCCCGTTGCCTCTGCGGCGGCGAGCGCGTGCTGTATTACCTCGCCGAGGATCGGGGAGACGCGTACCGGGCCGCGCCCGGCGGCCCGATTGAGGCGTGTCAAGCCACTCGTTTCGACGAAGCGGGAGAGTTCGGCTTCGTACATGCGGAAGCGCGCCTCGGCGGCGACGAGCGCCCGCCCAACCGCCTGGTCGCCGACGGCATCAGTATCATGAACGAGCCGCACCTCGACCTGGCAGCCCATCGCTCGGAAGAGCCGGGTCGCCGTGTCAGTCGCCGTGGCATCGTACGCGAACGTCGTGCGAATCATGGTGATCTCTCCCGTCTATTATTTCGAGGCGGTCGTGCGCGTATGCACGGTCGCGGATGACGAGGCAGCCGAAGCGCTGGTTGAGGCGAGGGCCGATACAGGGGACATCGCCGTCGGTGCTGGCGCCGAGATGTTCGCCGTGCTGGCCGTCGTGACCGCGATGGGTGTACTCGCGGTGACAGCCGCAGCGGCCTGACCATGTTCGGCCTGCTTGCCAATCAGGGCGCTGAGCGCGACGAAGGTGGCGACGCCGACCGTGGTTACACGCCGCTTCCACAGGCGATTGCGCTCATTCATGCGTGGGTTCGTCATCATCGTTGTCCTTTCAGAATGCGCCAATGTGCGGCAGGACGCCCTGCCAGTGCGCCGCGATGAGAAAAAGTGTGATCGTGAGCGCTGTGAGGACTGCCCCGAAGATCGCCGCCTGCTTGCGCTGTTGCATTGGTCATCTCCTCCCGGTAGAGAGTGACTCATCGCCGCATCTGTACCGGGACTGCCCCAGTACATCTCCACCATAGGACGCGCATCTGAGGGGCAGGCACGCCGAAAATGAGAAGCTGGTGAGAGCAGCGATCGGTGTGCGGCGCCGACGACGATCCAGGCGCATCACTCGGTGGCGCTCGACCGCTCTGGCGATCGCCTCTCACCGAGTTCTCATCCGCCCCGCCCCGTCCTCTCATTCCCATCCTCGATCATGAGGGTGTACCGGGAATGGCCCGGCACATGGCGCCAACAGGCCAACGATCTGCTTTCGGGGGCGCTGCATCCCCGGCTCGTATCACTTATCAGGAGGTTTCCCATGTTCCCCTCGCGTGATTTCACCCCGCACTCCACGCTCCTTGCCGCTTTGCTCGCCCACCGCCCGCAACGGGGGATGCGCTCCCCCGCGCGCGCTCGCCTGATGGTCGCGGCGGCGGGTCTCGCACTGCTCATCCTCACCCTGCTCGTGCCGGCCATCGCTGTCGGGGCGCAGTCCGCCTATCCGCCGAATACCGTCGTGAGCACGTACTTCGACGCGCGCTATGGGGAGGTCTCGGTCGTGACGGACGCGTCGGGCAACCTGATTGATGTCAACGCCGCGACCGGGCAGCGCATCTACCCGGTGTACGCGGATTACCCCTCGGCGTACACCAACGCATATGTTTCCCCGGCCTACACGAATACCGCGATTGTGCCAGCGTACACGAGCGCCTTCCCCGACGCGTATGCCAATCAGGCAGCGTCCACCGGCGCGGCGATCTACCGGCAATACACGGACAACAACTCAAACTGTGTCAACGGTCAGGTGACGCAGACGGCAAGTGGCTACTACTGCACGGTCACCGGCACTCCGGCGCTCAGCGTGGGGTGAACCGGGGCAGCCGTCCGCAGTGCCCGACCACTCCGACCCCTTCCTCTCCTTCATCACCGAGGGCCCTCAGCCCTCGGTGATGCTCTCTGCCACATTTGTCGCACGGATACGCAAGACAAGGAGCCCAGGATGGCACAAGCAATCCAACCCGTTTCCCAGCCCACCATTATGGATGGTAACCGGGCGCACGCAGCGGACCGCGCGCGGATCGCGCGGCTCGGCACGCCACCGACGACGCGCAAGGGCGGCGGGGTGTCGCTCGCGGAGAGCTTCTCCTCCGCCCTCCATAATCTATCCGCGAATGTTACGCGCACCATCCTGACGATGCTCGGCATCATTATCGGCGTTGCCTCGGTGATCGCTCTCCTCGCCTACGGGAACGGCGTGGTCGCCAAAGCGCTCACGGCTCTCGAACGCAACGGCACGAACCTGATTACCATCCAGGGGGCGAGCCAGTCCTCGGGCGGCGTCGCCACCGGCAACCAGTCGCAGACTTTGACGCTTGCCGATGCGACCGCGCTCGCTGACCCGACCCAGTGCCCGGACTGCGGCGCCGTCTCGCCCGAGGTGCAGCGCGGTGGCCAGATCACCGCGAACGGTAAGAATGCCTTCGGCGCCGCGATTGGCGTCTGGCCCGCGTATGCGGATGTCCATGCCTACAACGTGACGACCGGTTCCTTCATTGCGGACAGCGACGTGACGGGCAATCAGGCGGTCGTCGTGCTCGGCGCGCAGATCGCCCAGACGCTCTTCGGCAGCACTGACCCGACCGGGCAGACGATTCGCCTGAGCGGCAACAGTTTCAAGGTGATCGGCGTGATGGAGGCGAAGGGCGGCAACGGCTTCGGCTCACTCGATACCCAGGTCTACGTGCCGATCACGACCGCGATGGCGAAGTTGACCGGTGGCCGAGGCGGCGCGCCGACGGGCGCGGGCAAGGTCGTCAGCACGATCTATGTCAAGGCGACGAGCGCCAATACGGTGAATCAGGCGATCAGCGAAGTCAATACTGTACTCGGCGGGCAGCACAACACAAAGAGCGGCGCGGCAGATTGGAGTGTGACGAACCAGCAAGACCAACTGCAAGCAGCGCAGGATACGCAGAAGACCTATCAGATCTTTCTCTTCGTCATCGCCTCCATCTCGCTGCTTGTCGGTGGTATCGGCATCATGAATATCATGCTGGTGAGCGTCACTGAGCGGACACGCGAGATTGGTATCCGCAAGGCGATCGGTGCGAAGAAGCGGGACATCCTCACCCAGTTCGTCACTGAGGCGGTGCTGATGAGCCTGATCGGGGCGTTGACCGGTGTCGCCCTTGGGGTGGTGGCATCGTATCTGGTCGCGCGTTTGTATCAGCCGACGCTCGTCTCGGTGCAGTCGATCTTCATCGCGGTCGGGTTCGCGGTGATGACTGGTCTGTTCTTCGGGGTCTACCCCGCGCAGCGGGCGGCAAGCCTCAGGCCGATCGACGCCCTCCGCTACGAGTAGCGGAGATAGGGGTGGCGGGGGATTGGATTTGTCCGCGCCCTTGACCGAACCGGCATCTCCCGCTACGCTGCCGAGCGGTGCGGCGAGTGGGACCTGAGGAGCGTTCATGCCCAGTATCGTTGTTGCACCCGTGGCAGACGTACCGCCCGTTGTTGCCCCGTCACCCGTTATCATCCAGCCGCCCCCGGTTCCCCAGGCGGACGCGACCTTCACGATCCCGAAGTTGCATGCCCTCACATCGCTCCGCTTCTTCGCCGCAGCGATGATCGTCCTGCTCCACGCGCAAGGCTATTTCGGCACGATCGCGCCGCTCGCGCGGTTCACGCTCACGCAAGGTGTCTGTTTCTTCTTCGTGCTCTCCGGCTTTATTCTGACCTACGCTTATCCGTCGCTCGATGTATGCGGCGGGTGGCGTTTCCTTGTGGCGCGGCTCGCACGGATTGTGCCGTTGCATGTCGTGGCGTTCATCCTCTACCTTCTGCTCCTGCCCGCGTGGTATCGCGATTCCGTTTCGCGCGGCACGCGCGGCGCCGGTCTGCTGACGCTCTTTCTGCTCCAGGCATGGGTACCCGTCAATCGCGTGCAGACGGCATTCAACGGCGTCTCGTGGAGTTTGTCGGTCGAGTTCTTTTTTTACCTCTGCTTTCCTCTCCTGCTCTGGCGCTGGCGGCGAACATGGCATGTCAAACTGGCCGCGTCGTTCCTGCTCGTCTGCGGATCAATCCTCGTCGCAAACGATTGGCTGCCGCATCTTCCGCGCGGTGCGGCGGTACCTGATGTCGTCTATTTCTTTCCTCCGGCGCGTTTGTGGGAGTTTGTCGTCGGCGTCGCGACCGCGCACCTTTGGCGATATCTCCGCCCGCGTGTCCACTGCGGCCGGTGGGCCGGCACCGCGCTCGAAGTGGCGATTCTTGCCGCAACCTTCGCCGTCATGTACCAGAGCGGCACATGGGCGCATCGCGCGGGCCGACTGGGGATGATCGGGCCGGGGGGCGAGGCGTGGCTCGCATCAAGCGGCTTTGTGTGCCTGCCATTCGCCGCGCTGATCTGCGTGATGGCGTGCGAGTGGGGCTGGGTGGCGCGATTACTTTCCCGCCGCCCGCTCGTGCTGCTCGGCGAAATGAGTTTTTCGCTCTATCTGCTCCATTTGATCGTCTGTCATTACTACGTTATGCATCCCGGCCCATTCGTGACGCTCCCACCGTGGCTGCTGTATCTTGGCTACGGGGCAATCGTTCTGCTCACGGCATACGTTGGTTGGGCGGTGGTCGAGGGACCCTGTCGGCGCGCAATTGTTGGTTTCTGGGGGCGACACACCGCCCGCGATGCCGCCGTTCGGCGCGTCGCGCGCCATGCGTCCGCACGCTCGGTCCGGCAGTGGAACATCGTGGCGGCGGGCACGCTCGTACTTATCGTTGCTGGCGTGCGTGTCGCGACGGGAATGGCAACGCCCGCCGTGATGCCGTCGGCAAACGATGTGTCCACGCAAGGGCGCGCGCTCGTCGCGATTGATCTGATTGGCCAGCATCCGGCGACGGCGGACACGTTGATGATCGTTGACCGACACGACTATCCAAGCGGCGCGATGGCCGTCGTCGGATGGTCCGCTGATCCGGCGGGCGGCGGTTCGGTGCGCGGCGTGCTCGTTGGCGTTGACGGTCAACCGGCCACATGGGCGGACTATGGGTCTGGCCGCAACGATGTCGCCGCCCATCTCGGCGGCGCGAGGTATTTGCACTCCGGCTTTATCGGCATGGTTTCGGTGAAGGATTTGAGCGACGGGCCGCACACGATTACCGTGCAGGCCCTTGGACAGAGTGACGACACCATCACCGAGATGCAACAGGTAGTTGTCATTCGCTGAGTGGTATTCCTCGCAGTCGAGTGTCATCTTGCTCCTGCACCATCTCATTGTTGGCGCAGCGGATATGACCGAAAGCGATCGAAGCGGGGAATAGGGCGAAGAGCGGCGCCGATCCCCTCACTGTCTCATCTCAGGACACCCCTGCGCGCAGACGCCGCCCTCTATCCACCTGGCAGGACCAGGTCACGATGCCGCGAACGCCTATTTTCATCTCGCAAAGCGTGCCTGGTGATTCCTGGCTGAACAGAACGCCCCATACACCATCGCCGCCCTCTTCGGCCTCGACCGACCATGCCGCATCCCACAACATGGAATTCCCTTTTCGGGAAAGCAGATTGGCGATCTCCGGCGCGATGTAGCGTTCCAGGTCCGGCCGGACAATTATGCGCTCGCGTGGCGAGAGGTCGCGGAGCAGATCGTCAACATCTACATAATTATGGGGGGAATTGATCGTGGTATAGCGCGAGTGATTCCTCGCGATGACAGGACTTATTCGGGCGCGCGGCGCTACTCAGGATGATCGCGCCGCGAAAGGCGCGGAGGGCGCGGCAATCGTGGATGAGCAGGTTCTCCATTCCTTCCCGCTTTGCGTCACGGCGGTTCTTTCGGTTTCCATGCGAGGTCGCGCGATTCCTGCTATCATGGCGCGCGATGCAATGGCAACGAAGCGCGTTGGGGAGCGGAAAAATGGCAGTAGCGGACGGCACCGAGCAACTTGACAAGGCAATCAAACAGACCGTCAAAACCTTCAAGGCGGCGAGCGCGATGCAGGTCTGGACGTGGTCCATGAACCGCGAAGGCGATCTGCTGACAATCGAACGCCGCCTCGACGCCCTGGCGCGGGCGGGGATGCTCCACAGCATAGACAATGCATTCCCGCCCGCGTACACGATGGGACGCTGGAAGTAAACCGCGCAACGAGCAACGAGTACTGAGCGATGAGGGGCCGACCGTCGGCGCTCTTTCCCTGTACATGGGGCATCACGCACTATCGTGAAGGGGGACGCAATGGCCGAGCATGCGCACGAGTTCACCGAGGGAACCTTCGGCAAGTGTCCGGAGTGCGGCGCGGCGATGCAGGTCGAGGGGCAGGATGCGATGAGTGCGGTGGATCCGAATCGTATCATTGGCGATTCGAAAGCGATCCAACGCCAGTCCGACAACAGCCGCTTCGCCACCCGCCTCCGCTGCGCCAGTGGCCATCAATGGTGGATGCTGACTGAGGACCTCCGCACGGCGGGGTAAACGTCACTCCCGATCCCGCTCTATCGCTGGATAGACATCTCAATCTACAACGCGGCGGAGAGGGGTGGGATCAGTTGCTTCTTCCGCGAGACAACGCCGGGGAGATGCACGTAGCCATCCGTCGCCTGCACGCCGAAGGCGCGCTCGACGATTGGGCGGCTCTCCGGGTCAAAGAGGAGATCGGTCACCTCGCCGATAATGTCCGTCATCATCAGGACGGAGAGATCCAATCCCTGCCGCGCTTTCGCCGCCGCCAGTTCGGCACGCAGTTCGTCGTACCGCCCGCGCACGGCATCGAGCGACATGACATCTACCTGCGCGACGCCGACCGCCTTGCCGCCGAATGCATACGGCTTGTAATCGTTGCCGACCAGTTCCGCCGCCGTGCGGGCTGAGATGTCGGAGCGCGCCGCGAACATTTCTTTTGCCAGCGCCTCGGCGTCCAGCCCTGTTCGTGCGACCAGCGCGGCGAGTGCGCGGCGATCGCGCACCGTCGTCGTCGGCGAGCGGAGGAGCAGTGTGTCGGAAATGATCGCGCTGAGGAGCAGCCCAGCGGTCGTCGTCTCCAGGACAACGCGCTCCGGGTGCGGCAAATGGAACCAGCGCTCTGGGTCGAGGTACATCTCCGCAATCAGCGTTGCCGTCGCGCCGACGGGATCGGCGAGGTAGAAGATCGGCGCGCCGGTCGTGACATCACCAATATTGTGATGGTCCACGATCTCGACGACTTCCGCCGTCTCCAGCCCCTCGACGGACTGGGCGCGCTGGCTGTGATCCACAAGGATGATGCGGCGGCGCTGGCGGCGCAGGAAATCCGTGCGGGTGGCGAGGCCGACAACACGGTCATCATCGTCCACGACGACGAGGCTGCGCCCTTTCGCTTCGATCAGCACGCGTTGCGCCTCCTCAATCAGCACGTCCGCGCTGACCGTGGCGACATCGGCGCGCATCAGGTCATGGACAGTTGTGGGGAGATCGTGTCGCTCGCTGCGTTGCAGTTCGCTCAGATAGCGGTCGGCGATCTCATCCACCGTCACGACGCCGCGCAACCGGTAGTCGGGGCCGATCACGGGCACCGTGCGGATCTGGTACTCCCGCATCAGCGCCGCGACGTCATGGAGCGTCGCAGTATCCGTAACGGAGCGGACATTGACGGTCATGATGTCCCGGACGCGGGGAAGGACATCGGCGAGTGTAAGCGGCGCGAGTTCACCGAAGCGGTCGAGGACGGCGCGCGTCTCCGGGTTGAGCGGGCCGAGCGCCGCCGGGATCAAGAGCGTATCGCTCTCCGCCTGCGACTGCTTGAGCGCGGCATAGGTGATGGCGGCGATGATGCAGTCCGTGTCCGGGTTTCGATGCCCAATCACCCAGATCGCGCGTACATCCGGCGGATTCGTTGATGCTGACAGATGGCTATCCCTTCCCGTGCGATACGCCGATTTTCACACGAGAGTATAGCGCAACCAGGAACGCCGGAATCGGCTCTTCGTCCCCTTTCATCAAAAAAAGCCCGACCGCTTGTGGTCGGGCTTTGTGCCGCACGATAGTGTGTGGCTCGTCTATAGGAAAACCGTTAGCCATCCGGCGGTCGTTCGGCAGACCCTTTTTGTCTGCTTCGCCCGGCCGACGCTACGGATAGACGCGATGGCGGCGGCTGACCGGCACGCGGATCGGTTGCGACGGTCGGACGACGACCGGGATCGGCGTCGTCTTGCCGAGGAAAGCGTCACGGCGCTTGGCGGCGGCATGGAGTAGTTGCGTATATTTCTCCACGACCAGGGATTGCATTGAAACCGTTTTGTCCATGATATATGCCTCCGTCACTGTGATCGCCGCGACGTGGTTCGCCGCTTCATCCTGTATAACATCTGCTACGCACGATTTGTTCCTACGCAGCGCATGACAGGTTTTTCTGACCGTTGCTATCTCCGTCCGACCAGTATCACCGATGGCGAAATGAGCAGAAAGCGCATTCTCCATCTGACGGGTCGCGAGCGGTTCTGCTTAATACTACGCACGAATGCTGAAGCGGAGATGAAGCATATGTGAAGGAGCGCTGACGGAGTGACGCAGGCAGGATACAGGGTACAGAGTGGAAAGCATGCTGCGACTGAAATTTTCTCTGACGAACTGCGGGCCTTCCGCCCGTACTGGCTCACCTTATGCCGGGACGGGCAGGCGTGGCGGCAATGAGACAACATCCGTGCGGGCGGCGAGTTCGGCGGTGGCGGAACGCGGCGTGAGGATCGGCTCGTCCGCACCGAGATAGCCGTCCCGGATGCGCAGGACCCGGCGCGTGTATGCCATGATGTCCGGCTCGTGTGTGACAAAGAGAATCGTGACGCCGAGTTGGGCGTTCAGTTGCTGGAAGATCTCCATCACCTCGACGGACGACCGCGAATCGAGATTGCCGGTCGGCTCGTCCGCAAGGATCAGCGATGGCGTCGTGACGATTGCGCGCGCGATTGCCACCCGTTGCTGTTGACCGCCGGAGAGTTGGTTCGGTTTGTGATCGAGACGGTCCGCGAGACCGACGGCGGTGAGAGCCGCAACCGCGCGCTCCCGCCGCTCCGCCCCCGCAACCCCCGCGTAAAGCAGCGGCAACGCGACATTGTCGAGCGCCGTCGTGCGGGCGAGCAGATTGAACGACTGGAAGACGAAGCCGACCTTGCGATTCCGCACGCGCGCCAGTTCCGTTTCATCGAAGGCGGCGACATTCTCGCCATCGAGGAAATAGGAACCACTCGTCAGCGTATCGAGGCAGCCGAGGATATTCATCAGCGTGCTCTTGCCGGAGCCGGACGGCCCCATGATCGCGCAGAGTTCGCCATCGTTGATCGAGAACGAGATCCCTTTGAGGACGTGCAGGGTCATATCGCCGGTCTGGTAGGTCTTTGTGATGTCATGCACTTCGATCATCGCCAAGCCCCCTCTCGGTAGGCGAGAGAACTCCTGATGCATTACGGTGTGAATTGGGGGATTGCGGCGGGGAGAATCAGGGTAGTACGCCCGCGATCGTATCGTGCTCGCCACGATAGCAAGGAGGCGTCCACTGTTCTGACTCCGCTTCCTATTCTACACCCGCCTCATGCGAAAGAACAGCGCCACTTCTCATTGCTATCACTTCCATAGGCATTCCCAATGGCGCCGACGGTGAGACCTCCCCGCAACCAATTCCCTTCTCTTCCTCACAGTGATACAATCATATCGTGACACGACGTATTTGCCATCGCGGGGAGCGGCGAGCATTCGATGGAGCCAGAGAACAGGAACGAGATTTCCATTGCCGAATACCGGGCGCTGGCGGAGTTCCGCTTTCAGATCCGGCGCTTCGTTCACTTTAGCGAGCAGGCGGCCCATGCGGCGGGCCTGGAACCTCAGCAACACCAGTTGATGCTCGCCCTGAAAGGCTTCCCTGACGGAAAACGCGCGACGATCAGCGGTCTCGCCGAGCGGCTGCAAGTACAGCACCACAGCACGGTCGAGTTGATTGGCCGGTCGGAACGACAGGGGCTTGTCCAGCGCAGTCGAGGGACGACGGACCGGCGGCAGGTTTTCGTGGCCCTCACGCCGCACGGTGAGGCGCTTCTCCGCGACCTCTCGCTCCATCACCGCCGGGAGCTCCGTTCAGCAGGCCCCGCGCTCGTGGATGCGCTGCGGGCGCTCATCGCTGATGGGGATGATCTCCACCCACGCACACATCGCACAAAAAATGAAGCGCCACCGCTGATGAAGTGAAGATGATTGTAGATCGTAATCGCCCGTTGATCGAAGATCAAGGACGATTGAGGAGGAAAACGCATGCCGGACAGACAAGCAGAAATACCGACGGACCGGAAGGCCGATGCACTGCCACCGCTCGAAACGAACGCGGCGGCACGGCTCGGTGACTTCATCGCCTCTCCGCGCATCATCTTCATCGCGCTGATCGCGGTCGTGGTTGGCGCTCTCAGCGCCGTTGTGGCGCTCGCCCTCCTCCGGTTGATCGGTCTCTTCACGAACCTCTTTTTCTTCCAGCGCTGGGGAACGGCGCTGGTGTCACCGGCGGGCAATCACCTCGGCCTCTTCGTCGTCCTCGTCCCGGTGATTGGCGGCCTGATTGTCGGCCTGATGGCGCGGTACGGCTCCGAGCGCATCCGCGGCCACGGCATCCCGGAGGCGATTGAGGCGATCCTGATTAACGGAAGCCGGGTCGAGCCGAAGGTTGCAGTGCTGAAACCGGTCTCCTCCGCGATTTCAATCGGCTCCGGTGGCCCGTTCGGCGCGGAAGGGCCGATCATCATGACGGGCGGCGCGTTCGGCTCGATGATCGCGCAGTTCTTCCACCTGACGAGCGCCGAGCGGAAGACACTACTCGTGGCGGGCGCGGCGGGTGGTATGTCGGCCACCTTCGCTTCACCTCTCGCGGCAATCCTGCTCGCCGTCGAACTGCTGCTCTTCGAGTGGAAGCCGCGTAGCGTCATCCCCGTCGCGTTAGCCAGCGCGACCGCCGCCATCCTCCGCCGCTACCTGATCGGCATGGGGCCAATCTTCCCGACGCCGCCGCTGCCTGCCGCCATCAGCCCGGTCGCGCTGCTCTGTTGCATCCTCGTCGGTCTCCTGGCCGGCGCGCTCTCGGCGCTGCTCACTGCGATGGTCTACGCCTCCGAAGACGCCTTTCATCACCTGCCGATCCACTGGATGTGGTGGCCCCCGCTTGGTGGCCTCGTGATCGGGATCGGTGGCTTGATCTTCCCGCAAGCGCTCGGTGTGGGATATGACACAATCGGCTCACTCCTGCAAGGCAGCGTCCCGGCCCGGATTATCATTGGCGTTCTCGTCGTCAAGTCGCTGATCTGGTCCATCTCACTCGGCTCCGGCACATCGGGAGGCGTCCTCGCGCCGCTTCTGATGATGGGAGGTGCGCTCGGCGGGGTGGAAGCGATGTTCCTGCCCCATGTCTCGGCGGGGTTCTGGCCGCTGATCAGCATGGGGGCGATCCTCGGCGGCACGATGCGCTCGCCCTTCACCGGCATCGTCTTCGCACTCGAATTGACGCACGACATCAACGCGCTACTGCCGCTAACGATCGCCGTCTTCCTCGCGCACGGCTTCACCGTTCTCACACTACGCCGCTCGATCCTGACAGAGAAAGTGGCCCGTCGCGGCTACCATCTGAGCCGTGAATACGCCGTTGATCCGCTGGAAATTCTCTTCGTGCGCGAGGTGATGCGTACAAACATCGTCGCCCTCCCCGTCGGCGCCTCCCCGGCGGAGTTGGCTCGCTCCCTGCGCGGCGATCATGGGCAGGAACACGAACGGCGCGGCCAGCATCTCTACCCGGTGATGGACGACGCGGGCAATCTCGCCGGTGTTGTCACCCGCCGCGATGTGCAGAGCGCGATCCAGACCGTCGCAACGCCGGACATCGCGCGCGACGGTCAGCGTGACGTATCCGAAATTATCAAGTCGCACCCGGTCGTCGCCTACCCGGACGAACCGCTGCGTATGGTCGTTTACCGGATGGCCGAATCGGGGCTGACCCAATTCCCGGTCGTCCGGCGCGACGATCCACGCAAACTCGTTGGCATCGTCTCACTGCGCGACTTACTCCAAGCCCGCGAGCGCAACTGGGACGAGGAACGTCGCCGCGAGCGCGTCCTGCGCCTGCGCATTCTCCCGACGCTTCGCTCCCGCCAGCGCGAGACGAGCGACGTAGGGTAGCGCCGGTGGTAGCGGGCTTTCCAGCCTGCCTCTCAACGCGGGATGGTAGGTTTGACAGACATTAAGATCTTAACTGAATAATGGTGGTGGCAGGCTTCGAGCCTGCATGTCAAACAGGCAGGAAACCTGCCACCAACCAAAAACCCCTTCACCGCTCTCTGATTACATTCCCAACTTCTCGCGCAGTCGAGGCAGCAACTCGGAGATCGGCACGCGCTCCTGGGTCATGCTGTCGCGCTCGCGGATAGTGACGGCGCGATCCTCAATGGTGTCGAAGTCCACCGTGACGCACAAAGGTGTGCCGATCTCGTCCTGCCGCCGGTAACGCCGCCCGATGGCCTGCGTGTCGTCGTATTGGATCATCAAGTGCGGGCGGAGGGACGCGGCGACCTCGCGCGCCAGTTCGCCAAGTGGTTCTTTCTTCGAGAGCGGCAGCACGGCGACTTTGATCGGCGCGATGGCAGGATGGAGCCGCAGGACGACGCGCGTCTCCGCCTTGCCGTTCACATCGGCCGTCTGCTCCTCGTCGTAGGCATCGAGGAGGAAGACGAGCACCGCTCGCCCGACGCCGACCGCCGGTTCGATGACGTACG
>JALYUS010000356.1 GCA_030853625.1 Chloroflexota bacterium | reverse complement strand
CCCACTTGTCGAGGTGCAGTATGCAGAAAGATGAGCGGATATATCTCGCCCATATGCTCGATGCCGCCCTGAATTTAGGTCGAGCCATCGCACATGGCTGAAGTAACGCTGACCGGGGTGACGAAGCAGTACGGCGATGCGGTCGCGGTGCGCGGTGTGGACCTAATGGTGGCGGACGGCGAGTTCGTGACGCTGCTTGGGCCGTCCGGCTGCGGCAAGACGACGACGCTGCATATGGTCGCCGGGCTGATCCCGCCGACGAGTGGCGTCATCACGATCGGCGGGCGCGTCGTGGCGGACACGGCGCGCGGGCGGTTTGTGCCGCCGAACAAGCGCAACCTCGGCATGGTCTTTCAGTCCTACGCCCTCTGGCCGCATATGACGCTCGCGGAAAATGTTGGCTACCCGCTCAAACTGCGCCGTGTGCCACCGAAGGCGCGCGCCGCCCGCGTGCGGGATGTCCTCAGCCTCGTCGCGCTCGACGGGTTGGCGGAGCGGTATCCGCATGAACTCTCCGGCGGCCAGCAGCAACGGGGGGCGCTCGCTCGCGCGCTCGTCGGGGAGCCGGATATTCTCCTGCTCGACGAGCCACTCTCCAACCTCGATGCCCAACTACGGGAGGAACTGCGCGCCGAAATCCGCCGCGTGCAGCAGTCGGTCGGCACGACTGTCCTCTTCGTCACGCACGATCAGGATGAGGCGATGGCGCTCTCCGACCGCGTCGCGGTGATGCATGCCGGGGCGATTGAGCAGGTCGGCACGCCGCGCGTCATCTACGAGCAGCCTGCGACGCGCTTTGTCGCCTCATTCGTCGGCGCGGTCAATCTGCTGGACGCGGTGGACGAGGGCGGTGTGACGCGCGTCGTCGGTGCGCCCGATCTCGTGTTGCCGCTCGTGCCGCCTGCGTCTGCCTTCAGCGCGGTCATTCGCCCGGAGGACATTGCGCTTGTGTCCGATGCGGATGTGGCGTCGGGTACGGTGGGCGAGATCGCGAGCCGTACCTATCTCGGCGACCATGCGAGTTATGTCGTCCGCATCGGTGCGCTCGCGCTCCGCATCACCGCACCGAAAACGGTGGAGAGTGAACCGGGTGCCGCAGTGCGTGTCGTCGTCCGCCGCGCGACCGCCTTGCCGGTCGTTCAAGAAGCGAGCGACGGAATCACGGATACCCTGGGCGCATCTGACGAGCAAGCGGGCGTTTCCAGTCTCATTCGTGGCGCGCGGCGAGGATGACCACAATGACCGCTGTGTAGGTCACTTCCGCGCAACAAGAAGCGCAGAAGAGATAGCCACTTGTCAGCCAGACAAGCTATATGTCGTCCTCGGCCTTGGGTTCGTTCTCGCCGTTCATCCATCGAGTTCTTCCCCTCGCGGCTACTCTCGTTTTTACGCGTTCATCGGCCAAAGGTCACCGAATTGAGAATGGCGCTAATGTCATCGCGGCGTTGCGCAGTTGTGCCTTCCGTGTAGTACTCGAAGGCGAAGAGCCACCCCCCGCTACTCGCGTACGCCACCTCCGCTGTATGTGGGGCAGGTGCTCCGGTCGTCGCCGAGGATCGAAACGACGTGAAGAGTGCGGGCACGCCCCCGAGCGAACCCGATCGTGTGGCATCAAATGTGTACTTCCGGTCGGTCCGCCGGTTCTGCCGGGCGATATATTCGTTCGTACCTGTCTGAATAGTGTCGGGTCGCTGCACCGTATAGACACTGAAGTGGACCTTGTCGCCGCTATCGAGTTCGTAGATCTCCCCCGCATCGGTGGCGGGGACTGAAGACCACGTACGCGGATACACCAGACTGAGACGTCCCTGCGGATCTCGCCATGTTACCGTGGAGCTGGCCGATGGCAAGGGCGTTGATGGGGCACGTGTTGGATTAGGGCGCGGGGTCGGCGAGGGTTCTGGGACGTCTGTCGGGCGTGGCGTCGCCGTCGCGTGCGCTTCCACCTTCACTGCGATGTCTCGCTGCCATGACGGATGATGACCTGTACCCGTCTTACTGAGGCGAGTTTCAACTGCACTCCCGAGACGAACAAGATAAACATCCACGCTGTAGCCCGCAAAAAATTCGAAAAAGCCGGCCGATGCCGCTGCGTAGTCCGTGACTGAGATGCCGGTGAACGCGATGGCGGTGCCATCCGGCGAAACTTCGACGTGGTATTTGAAAGTAGATGAGTTAGTAAGTTTCTGTTCTGACCCGTCCGGGAAACGGACAAGGATTTGGTTCCGGTACCCTGCGTTCGGAGTTCCCTTGCGTGTATTATCGCATTTCGACTCATCAGCGATCGCGGTACAACCACCCAGGATCGCGGTCGGCATGAGGCCACGTTCGTATCGCCATTGCAGCGC
>JALYUS010000354.1 GCA_030853625.1 Chloroflexota bacterium | reverse complement strand
CCGATCCACGGCGCGCTCACCGGCGATGTGACGGTGGCCGAGGTCGTCCGGGAGGAACTGACCGGCTGGTTGCGGCGAGAGGGGGTGACACTTGTGCAACGAGACACCGGGCGGGCGAATGGGTACTACCTGCCGCGCACCCACGAGATCGCCATCCATCATCACCTGGCCGGGATCCGGGAACTGAAGACGCTCGTCCATGAAGCGGCCCATTTCGCCGCCGACCACTGCGGGGGCGTGCGGTGGGAGGACGCGGAGACGGTGGCGGAGGGAGCGGCGTACACCGTGTTGTCCCATTTCGACCTCGACACGAGCGGCTACAGTTTCGGGTATGTGGCGCACTGGGCACGCGACCTGGCGGTGGTGCGGCGCAACCTCGCGGCGATCCAGCAGGTCGCGCACCGGCTGATCGTCGCCATTGAAGGGGGCGACACGCGTGGGGAAGGGGAGGGGTGAGCGGAGAGCAGGATAGGGTGGCGGGGGCGGCAACCCCGCCCTCGGCCACCACAACGGGCAAAGGAGGCCGACAATGGCGATGTATCGGATGACGGTCACGGGGGAGTGGGGCATGAACGACGGCGAACTGCTGTTCGGGCGGGTGGCGTGCGCGTTCGCGGCGGAGGGGAGCGTCGCGGCGATGGAGACGGCACACGCCCTGCTCGCCGCGCTGCTCCGTGCACCAGACGACGAGCGCGGGGAACCGTCTTCGTTGTGGCTGATGGGGAAGGAACCGAATGCGACATTGGCAGGGGTGCTCGCGGTTGAGGTGCGCTACGTGGGGCCGGAAGACCGCGCCCCGCTCGGCTTCCACTGCCTGGTGGACTGAGCTGAATGAAGAGGAAACGGCGATGCGATCCTACGCGATGGTCGGGGAACTGCTGCTCTCAGACGGCACGACGTATACGAGACTTGCGACCTATCAGGCGGCGGATATGGAGGTGGCACTGCAGCGGGCGGTGGCGGTTGTGCGGCAATGGCGAGCAGAGCGGATCGCCGATCGTCCCCACGCCACGGTGCGGGCCGTCATCGAGGTACAAGTCGGCGAAGATCCTGCCGCGCCATGACGCCGATCAGACGGTGTGAAGGAGCAGCAGGAAAACGAGCAGTGCCAAGAGGAACCACCACGATTCCCGCACGAGCAGGGCGGCGCGCTCCGTGTCGGGGGGGGGTCGCGCTCGGGGGGATCATCGTCGAATCCGGTGCTCATCATCATGCCCTTTCCGCTATGATGCTTATCAACCGTGTTCTTATAAACCGTAGACGATGCGACCGCAAGCCCGCACCGTGGGCGCATGGAAGATATTGTCGTTACCTTGGGGAAGCGCATCCGCGCGCTCAGGCTGCGGACGGGATTATCGCAGGAGAAGTTCGCGGCGCGGGCGGGGCTGGACCGGACGTACTACGCGGGGATCGAGCGGGGCGAGCGCAACCCATCGGTGAAACAGCTCGCGAAAATCGCCGTAGCGTTGGACGTGCGCATCGGTGCATTGTTCGAAGAGGACGCCCCGCCCGCAGGGTGACTGTACCGATCGCTCGGGCTATCGCTCCTTCCCGCCCTTGTTGTGAATGTGGCTGGTCGCCTCTTGACAGAATTGACGCTGACCTGTACAGTCCTCGTGAGGAGGATCTTGCGCTATGTCAGCCGCTGTCGAAGCCAATCTGTCCGCATTCCCGGCGGAGGAACGCGCCCGGCGCCGGGAACTGCTCGATGCCTTCGCGCGGCTGGTGACGGAAAAGCCGCTCGCCGATCTGCAGCGCGCCCGCGATGCGCTCGCGCACCTGCCCGCAGACCCTGCGGCGTCCAGCGACGGGTGGGAAGAAGGGGAGTGGTCGCGCCATGCGCTCGTCCAGGCGCGCGCCCGCAATCTCGCCCGCGTGCTGGAGGATCGCGCCCGACTGATGGCGGAGTGCTTGCCCGCGCCGCTCGTCCAGAAGGGGCTGGGCGTCTCGCGGCAGCGTCTGCATCAACTCGTCAAGGCGGGGCGCCTGGTCGCGGTACTCACCAAGGACCGGCGATCGAGCCTCTATCCTGCATGGCAGTTCGCCGGCGACGGGACCTTGCTGCCCGGCCTGATGGCGGTGGTCGGGGCGGCGCACGCGGCGGAGATGGACGCGGAGACGCTCCACTTCTTCATGGTCGAGCCCAACGAACGACTCGGCGGCCGGACACCAGCGGACCTGCTGGCCGCAGGCGAGGCTGATCGGGTGGAGGGTCTCCTCCGTTCATTGGGTCTCGGGCCGTTCTAGGTGGTGTCCGGTCCGCCCCGTTTGCCGCTGCCCCCGGCAACGCTCCCTCCGATCACCCCCACCCTATGGACGACGGACCTCTGGCGCATCCAGAATGGGATGGTAATAATCGTCGGGCGCACCTATCCTGCGCCGCGCTATCGCTTCGATGCGCCGCACGGAGAGTATCCGGTGCTCTATGCGTGCGCCTCGCAACTGGGAACGTTCGCGGAGGTCTATGGCGATCGGGCGCGGCGGCTTGGCGAGCATGAGGGCGAACGCTATCTCGTCCGGCTCGTGCCGCGCGCACCGCTCCCGCTGGTTGATCTCACCAACGTGCGGCTCCTAGCGTCGCTCGGTCTCGACGAGCGCATCTCGGTGGGCGACGACTACGCGGCCTGTCAGGCATGGGCACTCGCGCTGTGGCGGGGAGTGCCCGAGATCGCGGGGATCCGCTACCGGGCGCGCAAGGCGGGAGCGACGGTCGCGAATGTTGCACTCTTCCTCGATCGTTGCGGCGAGCAACTGACCACCCCGCCGGACGAGACGCACATGCTCGACGAGATGGAGGCCGTCGTCCTCGAAGCGGCAGACATCTACAACCTCGTCGTGAAGTTATCATTTCCGGGTCGATTGGCGAAACGGAAATTATTGTACGCTAAGCGTCTGACATCGATCTCACAGAACCGGTTTTTCCTTGCTCCACATCCTTTTTCGTCTCCGAGCGTCGCCCTCGGTCAACGTGATGCGGT
>JALYUS010000352.1 GCA_030853625.1 Chloroflexota bacterium | reverse complement strand
ACCGCATCACGTTGACCGAGGGCGACGCTCGGAGACGAAAAAGGATGTGGAGCAAGGAAAAACCGGTTCTGTGAGATCGATGTCAGACGCTTAGCGTACAATAATTTCCGTTTCGCCAATCGACCCGTTCCAGCGCACCACGAACGCGCCGAGACTGCTTCTGATAACAGGATCGTGGGGCGATGAGCACACCGACAGGGACGCCGGCTGAGATCTTTGCCGCCTATACACGGTGGCTCGAGCGCCAACCCCTCGCCGCGAACACCCGCCGCACGTACCGCGTCCAGGTCGCACCGTGCTGCGTGCATCTCGCCACGGTGTCGTCGGACGCTGGCGACCCGTTGCGGGAGCAGCACGCGGCTACCGACGCCGTGCGCGACGATCGGCCGCACCGCGATCCGGGGACCGCCGAAGCGGAGGCTGCGGGCGAGGCCTCGACCGGTTTTCCGTTCCGGTAATACCGACGACCCCACTTCTCGTCGCTTGGTAGCGTGATGAGCGAGAAGTTGAGGTTCCAGACAAACATCACCCCCATCCACAGATATGACTTCCCCAGTTCAAAGGCGCGCACGAGGTACTGTGCCTGCTGCTCGGAGACGTATCTGCCATACGCGTACCCCGGCGCCTGGTTCGCCGTTGTCCAGCCGAACTCGGTCAGCCAGATCTTCTTGCCGCCCTCGCCCGCGTCCTCCAACATTTTACGCAGTTGGATAAGCGTCGCGCGTCGGGATCTACGGATTCCATTAGGAAAATCTGCCCCCGATCCAAGTAAATCTAGGGCGACTCGTCGGCGGCAAAGCGATAGCCGACACCGGGCTCGGTGAGCAGCAGGCGCGGTCGCGCCGGGTCGGGTTCGATTTTCCGCCGCAGCTGATTGACGAACACGCGCAGGTTCTGCGTCTCGGCTGCGGCGTAGGGCCCCCAGATGCGCTCGAGGAGCATGCGATGGGTAAGCACTCTGCCCGCATTGCGCGTGAGTTCGAGGAGCAGGTGCCACTCGGTAGGCGTGAGATGAATCTTTTCGCCATCCCGCAGCACGACCCGTCGCGCAAGGTCGATCGAAATGCCTCCGAGATTGATGATCGGGTCCGTGTCATCCTCACCCGCGCGGTGACGCAGCGCGACGCGAATGCGTGCGAGGAGTTCGCTGATGCCGAAGGGCTTGGTTACGTAGTCGTCCGCACCAAGGTCGAGCGCGGTCACCTTGTCCCCCTCGGCACCGCGCGCGGAGAGCACGATAATCGGTACGGGCGACCAGGTGCGGACTTCCTGGACGACATCGAAGCCGCTCTTCCCCGGCATGACGAGATCGAGGATCACCACATCGGGGTGATAGAGGGCAATCTGGTCGAGGGCGTCGTCGCCGTCTGCGGCGGTCCGAACGTCGTAGCCATTCCCGTGGAGCGCCGCGCGTAGTGTCCGCAGGATCGGCGGTTCGTCGTCGACGACCAGGACCCGCATCGGCGTCTCACTCATTGTCTGACCCCCTCCTCGATCAGTGAAACACGTCCATCCTGCGGCGATGCAGGCGCGAGCGGCAGGGTGAAGGTGACTGTCGATCCGTCGTTGATCCTCGATTCGAGCGCAATCTCGCCGCCATGCGCCTCGACAAACCCCTTGCAGATTGCGAGGCCGATCCCGGCGCCACCGACACGACGTGTCCGACCGTCGCGTCGCACACGAAAGAACGGATCGAATACGTACGCGCGGTCTGCCGCCGGGATGCCATAGCCGCGATCCGCCACCCGGATCCGGATTGCCGCCTCGATGCGGTCCGCCACGACATCGATCGCGGAGCCAGGGTCACTGTACTTCGCTGCGTTCTCGATGAGGTTCGTGAGCACCTGACCAATTTCGACGAAATCGAAGGCGACGGGCGGGAGATCGGCCGCGATTTCCGTGCGTAGCGGATGCCCATGGAGCAGGGGCGCGAGACGATCCGTCACGCTGATGATCAATTCGTCGATGTCGTACCAGTCTTTCTCGGGCCTGAGTACGCCACCTTGGATACGCGTCAGGTCGAGGAGATTGCTTACCAGGCGAGTGAGCCGATCCGTTTCCTCGTCGATCGCCACTAGGAACTCGCGCTGGACCGTCGCATCCCAATGCACATCCTCCTGGAGGAGGCTTGTCGCGGATGCCTTGATGGAAGCGAGTGGGGTGCGGAGGTCGTGTGACACGGCGGCGAGGAGCGCGGATTTGAGATGGTCCGCCTCCTCAAGGGCAGCGGTGCGCGTCGCCTCGTCGATCAGCCGGGTGCGATCGATGGCGAGCGCCGCCTGATTGGTAAATGTCGCCAATAATTCACGCTCGTGGTCAGAATAATTGGCGGCGCGCGCGACCGTCACGCCCATCACACCCAGGGACCGGTTCGCGGCCCGAATCGGGATGAACCGCATCCGTCGGGCACGCGATTGGATGGTGCTCTGACTCCGATCCGGTCCGTGCGGGCGATACGTGCGGTGCGTACTCCCGACGCCCGTGGCGATTCCCGATTCGAGCACATGCGCGGCGATCGCGACCTGTTCGCGATTCGCGAGGTATTGCCCTGCAGCCTCCGGTGGGTGCGTGAGGCGGACCTGTAGCGCACCAGTCTCGTTCGGTAACAGGATTGCTGCGGATTCCAGGTCGAAGATGCGAGTCGCCTGTGCAACGACCGTTGCGAGGGCGGTATCAAGCGTCACATCTTTCAGGAGTTCGCTACTGAGGCGGGAGAGCGTTTCCGATTCGACCGCGCGACGATGGGCTTCTCTCTCTCGCTCCTGGAGGCGGCTGACCAGTTGGCTCGTCACGCCGGCCACGATGAGAAAGGCGAGAAGCGAGACGACATCCTGCGGCGAGCCGACAACGAAGGAATAGTACGGCGGGAAGAAGAAGAAGTTGAAGGTGAGGAAGCCGGCGACGGACGTAAAGACGCCGGGTCCGAGCCCGCCCCCCGCCGCGCCAGCGAGGACGACAAGGAGATAGCAGAGGGCGATCGTCACCAGATTTAGTCGGTCTCGGCTCGACTCGGCAATTAGCGTGACGAGAGCAATGCCGACGAAGCCCAGGAGATAGCCGCGTCGCCCATTGCGCGCGATCGCCGCTATGCGACGGATCATCGATCGGGCTCTCGGTGCGCCATGGCGCTGATTCCGCCCCTTTCTTTCAATTTCCTCTCCCCAATTCTTTCATCGCCGACAAGCATGTGCCCACCTTCCCTGGCGTCAGAGCGTTGTTGATCCGCGATACGGCACACTGGTGACGACGGTGTTCGCGCGGAAGAGGAGCGACGCCTTGAGGCGCAAGGCGGTCTGCGAATGGAGGATTTGCCCGTACCAATGGTGCGGCACGTATTCCGGCACGAGCACCGTCACCATCGCCTTCGGTCGCTTGCGCTGGACG
>JALYUS010000283.1 GCA_030853625.1 Chloroflexota bacterium | reverse complement strand
CAGTACATCGTGTGGCAAATGATGCCCGAGAGGGCGCCCATATCGCTTGCGGGCTGCCAGACGAGCGCCTCATCGGGCAGATCGGCAATGATCTCGATCATGTTCCGGTGCGCGAAATCCATCATCTGTAGGATGCCCGACAGCAACGGCAATGTCCCGTCCGGAACGCTGTAACTCTCCGCGATGACCACCGTTACTGGCCTCGCTTCGAGCGCTGATCCCAGAGTTGGCGCGTCAATTCCATGTGCCCAACATGGCGGCCGGCATGCTCGACGGCGTGCGCAACGAGGTAACTGACGGGCTTCGGCTTGCCGAGCCAGTCTCGCTCTGTCTCCGGCGATTCTTCTTCGAGCACCGAGAAGACCTTATCGAGGAAGTCGTCCATATTGCGGATCGCCCGAAGCAGTAAGCCCGGATCATCCCCGGTGGCTGCCAGTTCCGTCGCGCGCTGCCATTCCTGCCAGCGCGGTTCGATATCGGCGGCGGTCGCCAGCAGATGCAGCGTCGTCCCCAGCGTATGGAGCGTGAGCGCCCAGAGCGCATTCGTGTTCGCGCCCGGTTGCCAGTTCAGTCCGGCGGACGGCACCCCCTTGATGAGAAACTGCATGTCGCTATGGAGCGCCTTCAGCGTTTGCCGGCTGCCGTCCAGCCACGTTGACCACGGCGCGACTGGTTCGATCTCAACCTCTGCGTCGTCGCTCTCTTCGGTGGTCGTCTCCATCTCTTCCGCCTCGGGCGGCGCGTCGGTGACGAGCGTCAGATTGCCCTTTTTCGTCTCTTTCCCCATCGTCGTATCTCCTTATTCAGCGAACCGGCCGAAAATGAGGCCGGTATTGTGTCCCCCGAAACCCGAGTTATTGGACAGCGCGTAGGTGATGTCCACACAGCGCGCCGTGTTCGGCACATAGTCCAGATCACATTCCGGATCGGGCGTGTCGTAGTTGATCGTCGGCGGGAGCATGTTGTCCCGGAGCGCGCGGATCGAGAACGCCGCCTCAAGGGACCCCGCCGCTCCGAGCAGATGGCCCGTCATGCTCTTCGTGCTGCTCACGGGCGGCACATGCTCCCCAAAGACATGCTTGAGCGCCATCGTCTCGTGGGCATCGTTCAGCGGCGTGGACGTACCATGCGCGTTGATGTAATCAATGTCAGACGGTGCGAGATTGGCATCTTTCAGCGTCAGACGCATCGTCCGTGCCAGTCCCGCGCCTTCCGGTGCGGGGTGAACCATATCATAGGCGTCTGCCGCGCTGCCGTAGCCGACCATCTCGGCGAGAATCGGCGCGCCGCGCGATACCGCGTGCTCCGCCGATTCAAGGACGAGCACCGCCGCGCCCTCGGCGCAGACAAAGCCGCTGCGGTCGGCGTCGAAGGGGCGGCTCGCTTTCGTCGGATCGTCATTGCGGGTCGTCAGCGCCTTCATGTTCGCGAAACCAACGATGCCAACCGGCACGATCGCCGCTTCCGCTCCGCCCGCGACCATGACGTCCGCGTCGCCCCGACGAATGATCTCCGCCGCCTCGCCGATCGCGTGTGCGCCCGTCGTGCAGGCCGAGACGAGCGAGTGGTTCGGCCCGGTCGCACCGAGGCGCATCGAAATCAAGCCGCTCGACATATCAATGATCAGCATCGGGATGAGAAATGGGCTGACGCGATGCGGGCCGCGCTCATTCAGCGTTTGAACGGCAGTGGAGAGGCTGCCGATCCCGCCGATGCCGCTGCCGACGAGCACGCCGACGCGCTCTTTCTCCTCCTCGTCCATCTTCAGGCCGGAATCCGTCACCGCGTCGAGCGCGGCGGCGACCGCGAACTGGCAGAAACGATCGGCGCGCCGGGCTTCCTTGCGGCCAAGCCGACCGTCAGCGTCGAAATCCTTCACTTCTCCCGCGATGCGCACGTCAAGCCCGGAGGCATCGAAGAGGGTAATCGGCCCAATGCCGCTCTCTCCCGCGAGGACCGCGTGCCAGGCATCCTCGGTAGTTTGGCCGACCGGGCTGATGACGCCCATGCCAGTGACGACAATACGCGGTCGCCCTCGGTGATCCCTAAACGCCATCGAATTCGTTCCTTCGTGTTTCTCACGGTGGAGATACGGCCGCCATCAATATCTCGTGAAGTGTACGCAGGGAATCGCTCCGGCGCAACGTCCGGCATCGTGGCGCATGTGAACGCGTTGCGATTCTCCGTCTCACGCGGCATAATCGCGCGGTAGTCGCCACGAAGCATCGCGGGTATGGACCCTATGGGGCGCCGCGACAAGAGGGAAATGAGGAACCGATGCGCGCGGAAATTGTCAGTGTCGGGACGGAACTCCTGCTCGGCCAGATTACCGACACGAATGCGACCTTCCTCGCGCAATCGCTCGCCGATCTCGGCATTGACCTCTTCTTCGTCTCGCAGGTCGGAGACAATCGCGGGCGTCTGGTCGAGACGCTCCGGCGCGGCTGGGAGCGGTCGGACCTCGTCATTACGACCGGTGGCGTCGGACCGACGGAGGATGACCTGACGCGCGAGGCGATTGCCGATCTCGTCGGTGAAACGCCGCAGGTGGACGAAGCGACGGTCGAGATGATCCGTGCCTTTTTCCGCAATCGCAATGCGGACATGCCGGAGCGGAATCGGAAGCAGGCGTGGCTGATTCCATCCGCACAAGCGCTGCCGAATCC
>JALYUS010000258.1 GCA_030853625.1 Chloroflexota bacterium | reverse complement strand
CGTCGTGGATACGCGCCTACCGATGCTGCAGCGTGCCGCCGCCGCCATGGCTACCGAGCACCCCGACCGACGAGGGCATGGTGTCCTCGGACCCTGCTGCGGTTGTGCCCGCCCGCACGATGAGGATCGGGCTCGGCGTGTGATCGAGAACCTCTTCTGCCGTGCTGCCGAGCGCCCAGCGCAGCACGCCGCCGCGTCCGTGGCTCGCCATGATCGCGATCCCCGCCGGCTGCTTCGCCAGGACGGCCGCGATCATCTCTTCGGCCCGAACGGTCACACCACGCTCCCAGCAGGTGCCCACTTCCAGACCCGATGCACGCAAGCGGGTAGCGAGTGCGTCGAGATACATCTCGACCGCGTGCTCCTCGTCGGCCTCCATCTCCTCAGTCATGGGATAGTATGCGGCGTACCCAGCACCCCATCCGGTGCTCGCGAGGGAGGCGAGGCTTGGGATGATCCGCAGCAGCGTCAGGGGGATCGAGAGCGCTGTGGCGATTCGCGTCGCGATCGGCAGCGCTTCCTCTGCCAGTGACGAGCCGTCGAGCGTCACGGTAATCGCCGCGATCGTCGCCGCGCCGACTGTGGCTGTGTCGTCACCCGGTCGCACGACCAATGTCGGAATGATGGCGTGACGCAGGACATGCTGTGCGACACTCCCCATGTGTAGGCGTTCCAGTCCCGTCCGACCATGGGTACTGATGACAATCAGCGAGCATTCCTCATCCTCGCTCGCGGCAAGGATCTCGCTCGCGGGGTTGCCGTGACGGACGACCGTCGTCACCGCGAAGCCATCGGCGCGCATAGCGATGGCGACGGACTCCAGGTAGGCCGTGCTTTCGGTGACGTGGCGTTCGTCACTCTCTTGGGCGGCGGTGCTCGGCAGTCCGGCGTGCGCGGGGGGAGATGCGACGACGGCGAGGAGGCTGATGCGCGCATCGGAGGCGCGGGCAAGGGTGAGGGCGTAGGGGAGGGCGGTGGCGGCGAGGTGTGAGCCGTCGAGCGGGACAAGAATATGGCGAAACATGGTGAACCTCTTTCTCTCGGTGAATACATCCGCCACAAACAGCGGACGAAAGGCGTGGGGATTACCCCGCTATCTCCTCGTACGCATCCTTGGTCATCGTGAGGATAATCTGTTCCGCGTCCGCCGCGTGGACCTGCGCGATGGGGATCGCGCGATGATTGCGGTGCGTGATCCCGGTTGTCACGACGATTCCCTGCGGCCTGCCATCCGCGTCGCTCTCCACCGCATGCAGCGCGCCGACGGCATGGCCGTCCCGCGTTACTACCTTCGTGCCGGTCCCCACGCGGTAGTCCCACATTCCAAGGCTGCTCTCGGCCATGACCGTCTCACCCGTCGGGTCTTCGATACCAAACAGACCATCGCCCGCCGGGTCGTACGCCCGTGCCCCGCCGCCGGGCGTGGCGCCGTGGGCCGGGAGAAGTGTCCCCGCACCCATTCCAACGGGGATGGGGTATCGCCACTTCGTCTGCTCGGTATTCTCGGCGACGACGAAGTTCTGCTGCGCGAACGCGGGCATCGCACGCACCTCGGCGGCGGTGAAGGCGAGATGGAGGGTGTGGTCCGCATCGTCCCGCGCGATCGTCTCGATCGGCACGACAGAATCGTGGTTGTGGAATCGGCCGGTCCGCAAGATGAACGACGCAATCGCTTGGGTATGCGCATCAACGATGAGTTGGTCGATCGTGCCCACCTCTTCGCCATCCGCGCTCCACACCGTCGCTCCCAGTTCGACACTGTGTACCGTTGCACCCATCTTCATCCGCATTTTCGGACGCATCATCTGTTGCTCCACTCCTGTGCGGTACGGTCGGATTCAGCCGACCCCGACCCGCGCGATTTGATCTGTGACGCCTGAGGGGCCAACGACGTTTTGTCTCTCCGGATGCCATCTTCTTCCGGTCTCTCACGCCGCAATCGTGACCGCTCTTGCCGCCCGGCCACGGGCATCCGCAGACCGCAGCGCCGCCCTCACCGTCTCCGGGGAGAGCGTGCACGGCTCGTTGTAGATCGTCTCTCCCGTCGCCAGCGCACGCTCTGCCACCGTCGCGATCTGCGCGGGGGTGATGTGCGGCACGCCGAGATCGGCGAAGCAGAC
>JALYUS010000245.1 GCA_030853625.1 Chloroflexota bacterium | reverse complement strand
AGCGAGCGAACGGATGAACGATGAACGTGACGCACGAGAGCAAGAGCACGGTCTTCCCTCCGGCCTGACCGACGATATCGCGGCGCTCGCCGCCGTGATGGCGGAGCACGGCCTCGGCAAGATCGAGGTGGATGCGAACGGCGTCCATGTCGTTCTCTCAGCGCCGCGCACGCAGAAGTCCGGCGCGTCGCCCAATGGCGTCTTCAGCGCGTTCGAGACCGCCGAAATGAGTGACGAAGAGGAGTCCCGCGCACCGAACGGCTATCTCGTTCCCTCCCCGATGATCGGCACTTACTATTCCGCTCCTGGACCGGGCGAGGAGCCGTTCGTCCGCGTCGGTGACATGGTGGCGGCGGGGCAGACGATCGCCATTATCGAGGCGATGAAGATCATGAATGAGATTCAGGCGGAACGCGGCGGCATCGTCGAAGAACTGCTCGTCTCCAATGGTCAACCCGTCGAATACAGCCAACCGTTGATGCGGCTGGGGCAGTAGCGACTGTCTACTCTCCCCGGAGGTTCGATGTGACGCTGGTCACGGTCGCCGAAATCACGGCATACCTCAAAGAGTTATTCCAGATTGATCCGGTGCTGGCGGACATCTGGGTACGGGGCGAAGCGTCGAATCTCTCGCGCCCCGCGTCCGGGCATCTCTACTTCTCCTTGAAGGACAGCGAGGCGTCGCTCCGCTGCGTCTGTTTCAAACAGCAGGCACGGTATCTCTCGTATCTCCCGGACGATGGCGATGCCATTCTCGCCCACGGTCGCATCGGCATCTACGAGGCGACGGGCCAGTATCAACTCTATATTGATCTTATGCAGCCGGATGGCGTCGGCCTGCTCGCCGCGCAGTTCGAGCGGCTGCGATTGCAGTTGGAGATGGAAGGATTGTTCGATGCGGCGCGGAAACGCCCGCTGCCGCTCGCGCCCCGCTGCATCGGCGTCGTGACGAGCGCGTCCGGCGCGGTCTGGCATGACATTCAGACGGTCGTCGCCCGCCGCTATCCCCTCACATCGCTCCTGCTCGCGCCCGCTTCGGTGCAAGGCGGCATGGCGGCAGGAGAGATCGTCCAGGCGATTGCCGCGTTACAGGCTGACGGGCGGCCGGAGGTAATCATCGTCGGGCGGGGCGGCGGCTCGGCGGAAGATCTTGCGCCCTTCAACGACGAAACGGTCGTGCGCGCTCTCTTTGCTTCGCGGATACCGGTGGTCAGCGCGGTCGGGCACGAGACGGACAGCACGCTCGCCGACCTCGTCGCCGATGTCCGCGCCCCAACGCCATCCGCCGCTGCCGAACTCTGCACGCCGGACCGTGCGGCGATTGCCGCCGACCTCCGCGCCGCCGCACGCGCAATGACCGCGCTGATTCGGGATGATCTCGAACAGCGGGCGGGCGATCTCGATGTTCTTAATCGCGCCCTGCAACGGCTCTCACCAATACTCCGCGCCGAGCAATTCCGGCAGCGTCTGGACGAACGGACGCGAACATTGACGGCGCTCATGACGCAGGCGCTGATCATTGATCGCGAGCGGCTCGGCGCGCGACAGGCCGCCCTCGCCGCCCTCGATCCGGCAGCCGTGCTCGATCGCGGCTACGCCCTCGTTTGTGATGCCGCTACGGGCGACGTGCTGCGGCAGGCGCGCGACGGACACGGGGGGCGGGCGCTCCGTATCCAGGTGGCGGATGGATCGTTCGGCGCGACCGCGACCGGCGTGATGGAGGAAGAATGAGCGCAGTCGAACAGCCCGGCACGGTAGCCGCACTCTCATTTGAGGAAGCGTATGATCGTTTGGAAGATGTACTCTCGCGTCTGCAAATGGGCAATATGACGTTGGATGACTCGCTGATGGCATTCGAGGAAGGGATGGCGCTCGCCGCGCACTGCCAGGCGTTGCTCGACGCCGCCGAACTACGCGTTGAGCAATTGGAACGCGCCGCCCCGGCAGACGATGCCGACGATGAACCGCCATTCTAACAATACTGTTCCCCCGTCACTGCATGCGTTGGCGGGATGCGTCCCACGCCGCTATAATCGCTGCGAGCGAGATCGGAGGAACCCATGGCAGCGGTCACGAAACGGGACATCCTGGCACAGCGGCATGAGATTGTCCGCGTCGCGCGCGAAAACGGCGCGGCGGACATCCGACTCTTCGGCTCAGTCGCCCGCGATGAGGCCGACGCGACAAGCGATGTTGATTTCCTCGTCACAGCGGCTGCGGCGACGCCGCCTTTTTTCCCTGGCGGCTTGATTGTCGCCCTCGAAGACCTCCTCGGTTGTGACGTGCAGATCACGCTCGACTCGCCCGGACTGAGCGAGCGACTGCGCCGCTCTATCAGACGCGACCTCGTCGCGCTGTGACGAACAAGCACCCGGAGCGCGACCTCGACCACCTCCGCCATGCCTTGCGTTGCACCGCCCGTGTCGAGGAATTGATCGCCGACGGCAAGGCGATCCTCTTCGCCGACGAGGACAAGCTCGACGCACTCTGCTGGAACATGCATCAAATTGCGGATGTCACGGGGAAGGTCTCGGATGCCGTCAAGCGCCGCCACCCCGAGGTTCCCTGGCGGGGAATTGCGGCGTTCCGCAACTTCTACGCACATCTGTACGAAGGGATTGATCGGGACCGGATGTGGGACGACATACAGCGGGGCGATGTCGCTGATCTCGCGGCGAAACTCGGCGCGATCCTCCATGAGACCGCCCCGACGCCACCTGCGGCACGCGCGAACGACACACCAGGAGAACCGCCGCCCTAACACCCAGGTGGTCGGCGATACGGGGGAGCAGAGCGTCTCAAGGCGTCCAACGGATTGCCCGTGATGGAGGAATATATGGTAATCGTTCCGGTCGCATTGCAACTCTACACCGTCCGCGATGAGGCGGCACGGGACTTCGTCGGCACGCTCGAACAAGTCGCGGGCATCGGCTATGTCGGGGTCGAGCTGGCGGGATATGGCCCACTCTCACCGAAGGAGGTACGCGCGAAGCTCGACATGCTCGGCATGGTCGTCGCGGGTAGCCACATTGCGCTCGCGCGGCTGGAAAACGAACTGCCAGCGGTCATCGCGGAATGTCGCATCCTCGGCTGTTCAACCCTTGTCTGCCCCGTCTTGCCGCACGAGCGACGCACCGAAGATGGTTTTCGCGGCCTTGCGACGACCCTGAACCGGATCGGCGCCACCGCGCGGGCGGAAGGACTTGCCCTCTGCTATCACAACCACGCCTTCGAGTTCGAGACGATGATTGATGGTGTCACCGCCTTCGACTGGCTGGCGGCGCATACCGATCCCGCGCTCGTCCAACTCGAACTCGACGCCTTCTGGGCACAAAAGGCGGGCCATGACCCCGCCGCGCTGCTTGCGCACTACACAGGCCGCGTGCCGCTCGTCCACCTGAAAGACATGACCGCCGATGTGGAGCAGACCTTCGCGCCCGTCGGCACTGGCTGCGTGGATTTCGCGCCGATTTTTGCGGCGGCGGAACGGGGCGGTGTCCACTGGTACATCGTCGAGCAGGACAAAGCGGAAGGCTCGGCGATTGACGCGGCACGGACGAGTTGGGAACATTTGCGAGCGATGGGAAAACTTTAATGCCGCTTCGTGGATAATTTTCTGGTGGCGGGAGCGAGAGGAACGGGCAGGCGTTGTGCCTGCCCGTTCTCGCGCGATACGCTCAATACGCCCGATCCACCAGAACCCGACCACGGACGGGCTTGCCGGTAAAGAGATCGGGGCCTTCGTCGTCATTGTTGTGCAGGGGGATACAGCGGATCGTCGCTTTCGTCTCCTGCTTGATCTTCTCCTCGGTCGCGGGATCACCGTCCCAGAAGATGTACGAGAAACCGGCGTTGGCCGCAACGCGCTCCTTCAGTGCGTCGTAGGATGTGACGACTGCGCTGTTCTCCTTCTGGAAATCGAGAGCGCGCTGGTAGAGCGCGCCGTGGATGTCGTCCAGGAGGGCCTGCACGCGCCCGGCCAACCCATCGAGCGGCACGGCTTCCTTGGTGCGAGTATCCCGGCGGGCGAGCACGGCCTGCCCCGCCGCGACATCGCGCGGCCCGACTTCGATCCGCACCGGCACACCCTTCAGTTCCCATTCGTTGAACTTCCAGCCAGGCGTGTGCTCGGCGTCGCGATCCACGCGCACGCGCACGCCCGCCGCCTTGAGCGCGCGTTCGATTTGCGCGGACGCCTCGAAGACCTGCGTCTTCGCCTCATCCGTCCGCCAGATCGGCACGACGACCACCTGCACGGGTGCGACGCGGGGCGGCATCTGCAAGCCACTCTGATCGCCATGCACCATGATGATCGCGCCAATTGCCCGCCAACTGAGACCCCACGAGGTATTCCAGGCATATTCGCGCTCGCCGGAGGGGGCAAGAAACTGGATGTTGAACGATTTGCCGAAGTGGTCGCCGAGGTTGTGCGAGGTGCAGGATTGCAGCGCCCACTTCTTGCCGCGCATCATCGCTTCGAGCGTGTAGGTACGCAGCGCGCCCGCGAACCGTTCGGAATCGCTCTTGCGCCCCATCACGGAGGGGATCGCCAGTTCATTGATGTAGAAGTCATTGTAGACATCAATCATCTGGAGGGCGCGCTCCTCCGCTTCATCGGCGGTCGCGTGCGCGGTATGCCCCTCCTGCCAGAGGAATTCGCGCGTCCGCAGGAACGAGCGAGGCCGCTCCTCCCAACGCACGACGGAGCACCACTGGTTGATGAGGATGGGCAGATCGCGATAACTCTGCACCCATTCCGCGAAGATCGGGCAGATGATGGATTCTGACGATGGGCGGATAGCGAGCCGCTCTTCGAGTTGCTTGGTGCCGCCCATCGTCACCCAGGCGACTTCGGGCGCGAAACCCTCGATATGCTCCGCCTCCTTGGCGAGCATGGATTCGGGAATGAGCAGGGGGAAATAGGCATTCTCAACGCCTGTCTCTTTGAACCGGTCGTCCAGCCGACGCTGCATGTTCTCCCACAACCCATATCCGTAGGGCTTGAAGACACGGCAGCCCGCGACAGGCGAGTTGTCCATCATCCCGGACCGTTTGACCACGTCCACGAACCATTGATCGAACTGATCGTCATCAACATCTACCGGTTCTTCAATGAAATTCGATGCCATGATCGTCGCCCCTTTCGGCAGACAGCACAGTGCAGGCAGCAACGCGCTACCGCACTCAGCACTCCGTACTCAGCACTCAGCACTTTGAAAAGGCAGGGGTCAGCGGGGTTTGCGATAATCAGCGCACCGGAAGCAGCCGCCCCTGCCGGGGCGGTGCGGGGAGGCCACCATCGCCCGATCCGTCGCGCGGTTCGCGGAGAGCGGACGCGGCAGGCATCGTGCGATAGAATCGGTTGTGGGCGTGCGCCACTCTCATCATATGATCCTTCGGGAGATGCAAAGCCCAACACTGTGAGTATCGCATACACGTCAAGGCACGGAAACAATGGGAGCGAACATCCTGGTTGGGAC
>JALYUS010000578.1 GCA_030853625.1 Chloroflexota bacterium | reverse complement strand
GGCCCGTTCGCCGCGAGTTCGTCGAGCGCGGCTTGCTCCATCACAAGAGAACGGTGCGCATCATTGGTCGTCACGGTGACGAACAGCACGCGATAGACGCGCGTCGAGGAGAGCGCCTGCTGGACTTCCTCGGTGGAGTAGCTCTCCCCTTTTGCCTGGAGCCGTTTCGCGACGGCATCCGCGAAACGGCTACCGAGGACAACGCGGGTAAAGTCGTCCGCCGCCGCCTCGCTCGCGAGGTCGCGGTAGTAGTTCGCATAGCCCACCGGGGGTGTCGGCTGCGGCGAGAGATCCGTTAGCGTCGCCTCACCGGACGCCACGTACGACTTCGGGGCGCTCAGGTAATTATACCCCGCCAGCACGAGGGCGAGGAGCGGCAAAATCACCAGCACCGGCCATCGCCGCCGCACCACCGCCCAGAAGCGGGGAAGGGACGAGTGCTGAGTACCATCTGTCGGCCGTACTGAGTACTGAGTTTCCATCGTTCCCTATCATGTGCGACGCACGCGCACTCATGCATCTCGCATCATTTCTCAGTACTCAGCACTCAGTACTCAGTACTTCCCCACTATCCTAGCCGTGCGGCGGCAATACCGCAAACGCTCACAGGATCGCGATGATCGCCGCGAGTGTGACGATGCTGATGAGCGTGGAGAAAAGTACCGTCGCCGTGACGAATGTGGGCAACAGATCGTGCTCGAAGGCAATGATCGAGGCAAGGACAGCGGCGGGCATGGCGGATTGCAAGACGCCCGCATCCCGCGCGAGGCTTGTCAGATGGAACGGGATGAGGATCAGCGCCGCGAGCGCGGGTCCGGCGAGCAGCCGGATCAGGCTCGCGCCGAGCATGTCGCCGTCCAGCCGGGGAATGCCCGCACCCGCCAACTGCACGCCGAGGGCGATCAACATCACGGGTACCATCGCCCCCGCGAGCAAGCCGGCCGGTCGCTCGATGACGAGCGGCGGCTGCGCGCCGAAGAGGTTGAACAGGAGCGCGGGCACGACGGCGATCACGGCAGGCGTCTTCAGCACGGCGATCAGCGCACGGCGATTGCTCCCATGATGCCAGTTCGCGGCGGCGACACCGATAATGAACGACATCGTGGAGATCGCGATGAAGTAGATCGTCGCGGCGACGAGTGCATCCGCCCCGAAAGCGAACTGCACGATTGGCAGGCCGAAATTCCCGACGTTGGGGAAGACGGCGATCAGCACATACGCGCCGGTCATTTGCGGTGAACGTTTGAAAAGCCGCGCGATACCAACGGCGACCAGCGCGCATGCCACCTCGACGACGCCGATAGAGAGCACCATCCGCCCCGCGATCCCCGCGTCAATCCGCGAGGTTGTCAATACATTGAAGGTGAAGGCCGGGACGAGCACGAAGTAGGCGACGCGCGACAGCGTGCGCGCCTCCAACCCCAGTCGTGGCCCGACGCCATAGCCGATCGCCACGAGCGCGAAGACCGGGATAAGGATGTTCAAATAAATCTGCGGTAACTGCCCCACACACCCCTCCCGATCCTCCGGTCATTCCGGCGTGCCACTATAGCACGCCGCCTTTTCCGGGGAGTTCGATCAATCGGCATAGCCGTGCCCTCTCCCAACCATAGAGAGATGCTATGCAAACGGCGTAATTCGGTAGGCAAAGCCTTCGCTGGCGTTGTGCAGATGCACGGCGAATGGTACGATACACGGAGTAGGAAACGCTCAGGTTTCGGCAGGATGGGGGGTGAGCAGCGATGCAACCCACGTGGCAGCATCAGAGGCAATTCTCGATAGATGACGCGCGGCGCGGGCGAGGTTTTCGTCCGCGTTTTTTGTTGCGCGCGTCACGAACGACGGTTTGATGGCATGACGAGGAGGCACGAAGCGGCATGAGTACGACGACGGCAACAGATTTTGTCCTGCGGATCGGCGGCGAGTCCGGCGATGGTATGGTGACGATTGGCGATGTCATCACCGCAGTCGCGGCGGACCACGGCGCGTGGGTCCATACCTTTCGCACCTTCCCGGCGGAGATTCGGGGTGGCCCGGTGCTTTTCCAACTCCACGCGGACACGAAGCCGGTCCTCTCGGTCGGCGATCAGGTAGATGTGCTCGTCACGCTGAACAAGGAAGCGTGGACGCTGCATCACAACGATTTGCGGCCCGATGGCGCTCTGATCTTCGATCCGTCTGAGTACCAGCCGCCGTCGTGGTTCATGGGCACGAAGTATGAGGTGCCCGCCGTCGAGTTGGCGAACAAGGCCGGGGCAAAGCGCGGCAAGAACATCGTCATCATCGGCGCGATCGCCAAACTCTTCGGCCTGGACGCCGAGGTGGCGAAAAACACCATCACCAAAAAACTCGGCAAGCGCGCCGAACTGCTGCAAGGCAACATTGACTCCTTCGAGGCGGGCTACGAGTACGCCGGGTCGCTGATGAAGGCGGATCGCTTCGGCTTCGCTTTCCCGGAGACGCGCGGTAATGGCGACCGCCTGATTATGAATGGCAACGACGCGATCGTCGCGGGGGCGATCCGGGCGGGCTGCCGCTTCTACGGCGGCTACCCAATCACGCCGGCCTCCGACATCATGGAGAAACTGGCGATCGAACTGCCCGTGATTGGCGGCGCACTCCTTCAGGGCGAGGATGAAATCGCCTCGATCAATGCCTGCCTCGGCGCATCGTGGGCGGGCGTCAAGTCCATGACCGCGACGGCCGGCCCCGGCCTCTCGCTGATGACCGAAGCGCTCGGCATGGCTTCAATGGCAGAGATCCCCGTCGTTGTCGTGGACGCGCAGCGCGGTGGCCCAAGCACCGGCCTGCCGACCAAGACCGAGCAGAGCGATCTCAATCTCGCCGTCTATGGCGCGCACGGCGACACGCCGCGCATGGTCGTCGCCCCGACTGAGGTCGGAGATTGCTTCTCGACGACGGTTCTCGCCTTCAACCTCTCCGAACGGTATCAGATGCCGGTACTCCTCCTTTCCGACCAGTCGCTCTCCAGCCGGACGGAAAGCATCGCCCGGCCTGATCTCGAGAACGTCGAGGTCTGGGATCGCATCACGCCGGAAAACGCGGAGCAATACGCGCACATCATTGGCCGCAACGGGCACAGCACAATCGCCAGTCGGCAGTCGGCAGTCGGCGGTAATGGGCACGCTGAGTCCGCCGAGCAAAGCGAGGGGAACCGCAACGAGATCGAGGAAGATCCGAGCGGCGATCCCGTCTACGTCCGTCAGGAGACCGCGCTGCTCTCGTATGGCGTGGACCTGACACATGTGGGCGTTGACCGCCTGCCGCCGGAGGGCCATTATCTCCGCTACGCGATCACCGAGAGCGGCATCTCACCGATGTCCATCCCCGGCATGAAGGGCGACGCCCGCTACGTCTCCACCGGCATTGAGCACGACCAGTTGGCTGACCCGAACTACACGCCGGAATACCACACGGTGATGACGAACAAGCGGTTTCGCAAACTGGAAACTGCGAAGCGCGATCTCGGCGACTCGGTGGTCCACCGCTACGGCGTGGAAGACCCGGATGTGCTCGTGGTTGCCTGGGGCAGCACGGTCGGCCCGGCGCGCGAGGCGGTCGAGTGGGCGGTTGAGCAAGGGTACTCCGTTGGGATGCTCGCGCCGACGCTGCTCTGGCCGCTCGTGCCGAGCATCGGCGCGGCGCTGGCGAAGGCGACAAAAATTGTCATCCCCGAAGTCAACTTCGCCGGTCAGTTCGCACGGCTCCTGCGTGCCGAGTTCGGCGGCGACCGCGACAAAATGGTCGAGGTCCATAAGTACACCGGTCTGCCCTTCACGGCGGCCGAAATCGAGAACGTCATCAAGGAGGCAGTGGCATAATGGTCACGACAGTATCCCCCACGCAGGAGCAAGAACCAAAGACGGTCGCCCATTACCGTTCCAGCCTGCGCCCGATCTGGTGCGCGGGTTGCGGCGACTTCGGCGTCCTCGCCGCGTTCTACGAGGCGCTCGTCGCCCTCGATATTGACAAGGACAACCTCTGCGTCGTCTCCGGTATCGGCTGCTCCAGCCGCTTCCCCGGCTTCGTGGACGCCTATGGCTACCACGGTCTGCATGGCCGCTCGCTGCCGGTCGCTACGGGCGTCAAGATGGCCCGACCGGATCAAACCGTCGTCGCCTTCGGTGGTGATGGCGATTACTTCTCCATCGGCGCAGGCCACCTGCCGCACGCCGCACGCCGCAATCTGGACATCACGGCGATCGTGATGGATAACCAGATCTACGGCCTGACGAAGGGGCAGATCTCACCGACCTCGCCGCAGACGATGCGCACAAAGTCCACGCCGTACGGCTCGCACGACATGCCGATCAACCCGATTGGCTACGCGCTGATGTATGGCGCGTCGTTCGTCGCTCGCGCCTTTTCCGCACAGCGGCAGGTGATGAACAAGATCATGACGCGCGCCATCGCGCACAAGGGTTTCTCGTTCATCCAGGTGATGTCGCCGTGCGTTACCTTCCACGACACGTACAAGACCTACAAGGACATCACTCAACCCTTGCCGGAGGGCTACGACGCCTCCGACCGCGAGGGCGCGATGCATCTGGCGATGACGGAGGAAAAACTCTCCCTCGGCGTCTTCTATGAGGGCGACCGGATGGAGCCTCCCGGCGACTACATCAACGATCCCTACATCGAGGTCCAGCAGACCGATCCGATGGATCGCCTGAACACCTACCTCAACAAATTCGCGTAAGCGTCCCGGAGAGAATCCTCCGCCCCGCTTCCTGATGATGGAAGCGGGGCGTTCTGTTTGTGGAACGCGCATCAACCGCCTCCCGGCATAATGGGGATACACGAAATATTCTCTACGTTATCGTTATGATCCGCTTCTTGACAATTATCAAAGGCCACCTGCATACTTGCGGCGTCATCTACTGCCTCAGTATTGGCGTCGGAGGAACTGACACGGCAATCGTGTCAGTCATAACGCACGAGCGCTACGCGGTGCGTTGAAGGGAGGGTGGGGAATGTTTCGACGATTCGCGTATGGGATGGTCCTGACCGCGTTGCTACTCGCGCTTTTTACTGTGCCGACAAGCGCGGCCGATACATCGTACAGTGATGCACTCGGACGGTTTACCTTCATGCCGCCGAATGGTTTTTCGCTCGACCTGGAACAGTCCTACAATGGGTACGCGAATTTTTCCAGGGCAGGCCAGCAGGCAGCCGTCGAAGTCTTTGCCTTTCTCCATCGCGCGGAGAGTCAATCGCTGGACGAGTATGTCAACGGGAGGATCACGAATTTTAAGCGCGACTCCGGCTTCCATCTGATCTCTCCCCAGCCGCAGGCAGTATCCGTAGATGGGATCCCTGCCCGTCAATTCGAATATCTCTTCACAAACGACTCCGGCACGCGGCACTTTCTTGTTACCTACGCGCTTAACGGGAACGTGATGGCCCGCTTCAATGCGTATGCGCCGGACAGTGCGTGGAATGCGTTCCAGCCGCAGGCAGCAATGGCGACAATCGGCTTTCACTTTCTGACAGCGGCGTATCCCACGACCTACACCGATGGCCAGAATCGCTATTCCTTCACGATTCCCCTTGGCTGGCAACACGATCTCTCGCTCAGTCATCAGGATGGAACGAAAGACGGCTTCGTCGGTTTTAGTCCCGAAGGAGACCTCTACATTGACCCGATTCCGGCGGAAACGGATGTCACCTTCGACCAATACGTCGCCTCGGCGTTGTCGGACTTGATCCTCGCGAACCCCACGATCGAGACCAGCCAGAAGACTGCCGTGCCAACGACCATCGCGAACCTGCCCGCGTTCCAATGGGAATACTTCGATACAGCGGACAACGTCCGGTACCATCATCGCCTTGTCTGGTTTGTTAGCGGCACAACCCTGTATCGTCTGAGCATCAACACACGCGATGACCGTTGGGACGCGTTCATGCCGCAAGCAATGTTGGTCATCAATTCGCTCGCGCTGACATAGACCGAGGAATGACGCAGTTCGCGAGAGAATCCGGTGGTGGCAGACTAACGTCCGCCACCACCAGGAAAATTTCCCCAACTGCATACGTCCTGAGATTATTCTGACGGCGCCGGAATAACTGATCCCGGCATCGCAGGAAAGGCATTCCCTTGACTCTCGCATCGCTCGCCAACGATCTCCGGCCCTTTCTGTCTCCCGATGCGCTCGTGACCGACGCGGCGGCGCTGCCCGCGTATGGGCACGATTTTTGGACGCAACGGGGTACGCCGGGCATCGTCGTGCGGGCCGCGCGGACGGAGGATGTGATCGCGACGCTGCGGTACGCGGCGGCGTACGGCATTCCGGTCGTGCCGCGCGCGGCGGGGACGAATGTCAGCGCCGGGTTTCTGCCGACGCCGGAGCGGATCATGCTCGATCTGCGCCCGCTGAACCGGGTGCTGACCATAGACACCGAGCGGCGCGAGGCGGTCGTCCAGCCGGGCGTTATCAATGGCGATCTGAACGCGCGGCTCGCGCCACTGGGCTTTTGCTTCTCGCCCGACCCCGGCTCCGCGCTGATCTCCTCGATCGGCGGCAATATCGCCGAAAATGCGGGCGGGATGCACCGCCTCAAGTATGGCGTCACGGACGATCACATCGTCGCCGTGGCGTGCGCGCTACTCGGCGGCGATATGACGCGCCTTGCGGCGGATGATGCGGGGCCGGATCTGCTCGGCCTCATGATCGGCTCCGA
>JALYUS010000216.1 GCA_030853625.1 Chloroflexota bacterium | reverse complement strand
CGTGCCGGTGAAATAGAGGAGCGTCGTCAGCGGCACGCCGGGGCGGGCGTGGAAAACGGCGCGCCGGAGCGTGAAATTGCGGACATCCGCCGCGCCGATGCCGCTCTCCTCCCGCAATTCCCGTAGGGCGGATGCCGTGAGATCGTCCATCTCGCCGGCCTCGACGCGGCCACCCATCCCTGTCCATTTGCCCGGCTGGACACGCTTCGTGGCTGCGCGCTCCAACAGGAGATACCGCCCGCCATGCCGCAGCACAATGACCGTGAAAAGGACCGCCGCGTTCGGCTTCCCAGCGTGTGGCTGCTCCATCGCTCCCCGTTCCGCCTACCGGTGCGATCCATCGCATCGTCGTTGTCGTATCGCCCACTCAACGAGGCTATGCGCTATGGTACACCCTGCATGCATCGGCGATTGCCGGCATGGACAGACGACGCACACCGCACCAAAACGCCCCGCAAGCCGTTAAGAGGTATGGAAGCAGTGATCTCGATGTGATTTCGCCCCCTTCAAAGAGGAGAAGGCGCCGATGGCTATCGCAGTGACTGATCCCCTCGACCGCATCATCGGGCTTGATCCCGCAGCGATCGCCGACCCATACCCGCTCCTCCGCGAGCTGCGGGAGCGCGATCCGGTCCATTTGCGCCCAATGGCGAATGGGACGAGGCACTGGCATCTGACACGGTATGCGGATATCACCGCCGCGCTGCGCGATCCGCGCTTCTCGGCTGATCGCGCACATGGCGACCGCACGGCGGCAGTGGTTGCCCTCGCCCCGGAAGATTTGCGGGAATCGGTGCGCGCGATCCTCGGCCTGATCAATCTCTGGATGCTCCGGCGCGATCCCCCGGACCATACCCGGCTGCGTGCCCTCGTGTCGAAGGCGTTCACGCCGCGCGTCATCGCGGCGATGCGCGGGCGGATCGAGACGGTGGTCAATGAACTGCTCGATGCGGTTCAGGACGCCGGACGAATGGATGTGATCGCGGACCTCGCCTATCCCCTGCCGACCATCGTGATCGCTGAACTGCTCGGTGTCCCGCCGGAAGATCGTGGCCTGGTTAAGCAGTGGTCGCAGGCAATTACTCGCTACTTCGATGATCCGCTGGCTGCCGCGCAGACCTGGCGAAGCATGGAAGAGATGATGGAGTACCTGCGCGACATCATCGCCGCACATCGTGCGCAGCCAGGCGACGACCTCCTCAGCGCGCTCGTCGTCGCCGAAATGGAAGGAGACCGCCTGACGGAAGCGGAGTTGTTCGCGAACTGCGTGCTCCTCTTGTGGGCCGGGCATGAGACGACGACGAATCTGATCGGCAATGGGCTGCTCGCTCTTCTGCGCCATCCCGACCAATGCGACCTGCTGCGGCACGATCCCGCGCTGATGCCGGGCGCAATCGAAGAACTACTGCGCTACGATGGGCCGGTCTTCGCCGTCTTCCGTCTCGCCCTGGCGGATATGCAGATCGGCGGCAAAGTGATTCGTGCCGGTGAGAGTCTGACGCTGTGGAACGGTGCGGCGAATCACGATCCGGCACAATTTCCCGCTCCCGACCGCCTGGACATTACGCGCGCCGAGAACCGGCACCTCGCGTTCGGTCATGGCATCCATTTTTGTCTTGGCGCGGCCCTCGCCCGCATGGAAGGTCAGATCGCCCTCGCCGCCGTGCTGCGCCGTTTCCCTGCCCTCCATCTCGCGACCGAACCCGTCGCATGGCAGCTGAGTTGGACCTTTCACACTCTGAAAACATTCCCCGTCGCGCTCGCATAGCGCGTTCTTTCACCCCACGCCGAGTGACGGAAGGGGGTCAGGAGGTAGGTATGCTCACCGTCACCTATGCGAAGAGTGTCGCCACCGTCATGCTCGACCGGCCAGAAGTCCGCAATGCGCTCGATGCGGCACTGATCGCGGCGATCCGCGACTGCTTCACCGCGCTGGCGACGGACGACGCGGTACGTGTCGTCGTGTTGACGGGGGCGGGAACCGTTTTCAGCGCGGGCGCGGACGTGCGGTGGATGCAGGAAGCCGCGCACTTCACCGCCGAGGAGAACGCGCGCGACGCCCGCGCCCTCACGACGATGCTGACAGCCGTAGATCGCTGCCCGAAGCCCGTCGTCGCGCGGGTGAACGGCGCGGCATTCGGCGGCGGCGCGGGGTTGGTCGCCTGCTGCGATATCGCTGTCGCGGTGGAGGGCGCGCTATTTTCCTTTTCCGAGGTCCGCCTCGGCATTGTCCCCGCGACGATTGGGCCGTTCGTTCTGCGCACGATCGGCGCGTCGCAGTCCCGCGCGCTCTTCCTCACCGCCGAACGTTTCGACGCCGCCCGCGCCAGAGAAATCGGCCTCATCCATGCGGTCGTACCCGCCGAGGAACTGGATGCCGCTGTCGCTCGCCAGACCGAGCTGTTGCTCCACGGTGGCCCGCATGCCCTCGCTGCTGCGAAGGAACTCGTGCAGGAACTCCCCGGCATGACCGACGGTGAGCAGCGCGCCTACACCGCCGCCCTGATTGCTCACCTCCGCACCAGCCCCGAAGGCCAGGAGGGCCTCCGCGCCTTCCTCGACCGCCGCTCGCCCTCATGGACGCCGGAAACCGATTGAACCGCATGCTGCCAAAGGGCGCTCGGCAGAGAACACAGAGGACGCAGAAATGAGGTGAAGACGGGACTACTCAACGAGCCAGTTTTCGATCGGCAAATCCACGATTCGCTGGAAATGTCGCTCATTCCCAGTGACGAGGGTACAGCCGTTTGCAAGTGTGATCGCGGCGATTCGCAGATCGGCCTCGGCGAGTGGTGCCCCCTGCCGCTCCAATTCCGCCCGGAGAGCGCCATACTGACGTGCGGCGGCGCGGTCGAATGGCAGGATGGGAAGATTGGGAAGCAAAACGCCTTCGATTTGTGCGAGCAACGTGTTCGTGCGCGCCATCGCGCGTGAAGCGCCATAGATCACTTCGCCAACGGTGATGCTCGTCGTGCATTGCTGCGTAACCGGCGCCTGCGCCAGTTTCGCGATCAGCGGCTTCGACGGTATCCGTTTCAGCAAATTGCTCAATACATCCGTGTCGAGAACATATATCACCCCTCAATATCCACCGAGCGACCGAAGTCTTGAAGCCGTTGCGCGTAAATATCGTTCACCAATGCATCAATCTCATCGTCGCAAATGGAATCAGGCTGTTGAGAAACCCGAGAGCCCTTGAATCTGCACGCGATGATCCGACGCTGTAATTAGACGAATCATCGTCCATCGCCGCCCAATCCGACCCAATAAAGCGGGCAATCGCGCCTCTGCTCCCGCCCCGCCCGGTCCCGGATGCCCTCCCCAGCCCTGCATCGTCAGCAGTCGCTTGATATTCTGCCCGCTCGCTACCACCGGCGCCTCGATGTTCACTTTCGCCAGCCGCCGCAGCCGAAACCGTCGCAAGCCGTGCCAGTCTTTCGCCTCCCCGAAGAGCGGCTCGATCCACACCTTCCGTTTGTTGATCGCCTTTTTGTAGGGTTCCGTTTCCTGGTAGCCCCGCATCCGCTCCACATACTCCTCGTCGAAGCTCCGCTCTACCTTCCGCCCCGCTTTCCCCATCGTGCATTGCTCCTTGACCGGGCAAGCATTGCAGATCTTCTTATCCGCCCGGTATTTGATCTGCCGATCCGTCCGCGAGTATCTGTACTGGCGCAGTTGCTCACCCTGGGGGCAGATGTAGACATCGCGCTCGGCATCGAAGATGAACCGGGACTTTGGGAAATAAGCGGTGCGCTGCTCGTAGTTCGGCAGCGAGACAGAGGCACGGATCCCCTCCCGCTCAATGGCGGTGATGTTCTGGATCGTCCCGTAGGTCGTGTCGCCCGTGACGTGGTGGGGCCGAAGATGCCAGCGGAACCGGCTGTGCCAGAGCAGGTCGAGCATCGGCGTGTTCTCCATCACCTCCGCAGGGGTGACGAGCGCGGCGAGGATAATCCGCGCCTTGCCGCCATCGATGGCGTAGTGGAGGTGATAGCCGGGATGGCCGTTACCCCTGGTGTGCATCGGGCTCGCGTCCGGGTCCGTGCGACTCG
>JALYUS010000181.1 GCA_030853625.1 Chloroflexota bacterium | reverse complement strand
GCGCGCACATCGAGCGTCACGGGATCGCTCGCCGCGAAGAGCGGTCCGGCCTCCGGTGCGATAACCGTCGCCTCGGTTGCCGCCGCGCGGTGGACGAGCAGCACGAGATCCGTTTCCGCCGTCGCGCCGTGGACGACATCCGCGTCGAGCGATACGAACGTGCCGACTTGTGCGGGGTATGCCGCATCTGCCACTGTGATCGTCCCGTCGCCCCGGATGACCTGAATCGTGATCGGCGTTGCGACCCGGTGGTCGCGCAGCTGTTGCCCCGCACGCATGCCGATCAGGAGCACCTGCCCCGGCAGTGCCGTCTCCAGTTGCGTCGCGACGGGATGCAGGTCGTCGAAGCGAACGCGGCGCTCCAGTGCAATCGGTGTCGTTTGTCTCTCCATCATTATTTCAACCCTCCGATGTATAGGTCTCGCGCGGCGACATTGCCGTACACCCGCATGGTAGGGGAAATACGCGTGGGATGCTGTGAGAAATCGCACAGCCCGCATCCCGGACGGACGCTATGCTGGTCATGCGGAGGAATCGCGCCTCCCACGCCCAGGCTTTCCGGGCATTCGGAAACGGTGGCCGTCGGGCTACCCACCAATAAGGAGCATTGCATGACAGTGACAGCGCGGGTCGTTGACGTACGGGAAGATATTCGGCGCGGCGATGAACCCTTCGATCGGATCATGTCCGCAGTTGCAGCACTCGCGGATGGCGAGGATCTCGTGATTATCAATCTCTTCGAGCCGGTGCCGCTCTACGGTCTCCTCGCCCAGCAGGGTTTCAGCCACGAGACGGACCGGACCGTCGAGGGCGACTGGCGCGTCACCTTCCGACGGCTGTCGGACGGCAAATCTCCACCCTACAGGGATCACTGAGCGATGACGGTTTTGGCTTCTCCTCCTGAATAACGTTCCAGATTGTCACGGTTTTGTGACGGTGCCCCATCGCCTGTCGCACCACTGTGACGATCACCGCCCTATGCTTCCGACAACGGATGCATATCGCGCCGATCGGCGCTTCACCGGGAGAGATCGCCATGACCATCTTGCACACCTTCATCAGCCCGCGCCGCTACGCGCAAGGGGCAGGCGCACTGGCCGAGGCCGGCACGCTCATCCAACCATTGGGAACGCATGCGTTCGTCCTCTACGACCGTACGGTCACGGACCGCTGGGCACGGCAGGTTCGTCCCGCGCTGATCGCTGCGGGCTTGGATGTCAGCGGTGCGGAGTTCGCAGGAGAATGCACGCAGGTGGAGATCGACCGCGTGGGCACGGCGGCGCGCGTGATGCGCGCGGACATCATCGTCGGGCTCGGTGGCGGCAAGGCGATTGACACGGCCAAAGCCGTCGCGGACGACCTCGGCGCCGCACTCGCGATCCTCCCAACACTCGCCTCGACCGATGCGCCGACGAGCGCCCTCTCGGTCATCTATACCGATCAGGGAATCTTCGACCACTACCGCTTCTCCCGCCACAATCCCGACCTCGTGCTCGTCGATACGCAGGTGATCGCCGACGCGCCGGTTCGGCTCTTCATCGCCGGTATCGGGGATGCGCTCTCGACGTACTTCGAGGCCCGCGCGACCGCCCAATCCTATGCCACGACGATGGCCGGCGGCTGGCAGACGGTCGCGGCTGCCGCTCTGTCGCGCGCTTGCTGGGATACGATCCGTGTCTACGGCATGGAGGCGATCACCGCCGTACGCGCCCACCGGGTGACGGACGCGGTCGAAAAGGTTGTGGAGGCGAATACCCTCCTGAGCGGGCTGGGGTCCGAGAGCGGCGGGATCGCCGCCGCCCATGCGATCCACAACGGCCTCAGCGCGCTCCCGGAGACGCACGGCATGTGGCATGGCGAGAAGGTCGCCTTCGGCACGCTCGTCCTGCTCGAACTGGAGAGGCATAACGCCCAGGACCGTCGCGATGTGCTCGACTTCTGCCTCGCAGTCGGACTGCCGGTCTGCTTCGCCGATCTCGGCGTGCCGCACATCACCCCCGCGCAGATCGCGACGGTGGCAGAGCGTGCGCTGGCGACGGGAGAGACGATCTACAACGAGCCGTGCACGCTCTCCCCGGAGACGGTGA
>JALYUS010000163.1 GCA_030853625.1 Chloroflexota bacterium | reverse complement strand
CGGGGGTTAGGTACAAGGAGGACAGGCGATGACTGTGGTAGCGACGAATACGAATGTGCTGGATACGCTCTCCGAGCGGGGATTTATCAATCAGGTGTCGGACCTGGCGGGATTGCGGCGGGCGGCGGAAAAGCCGATCACACTCTACTGCGGCTTCGATCCGACCTCGGACAGCCTGCACATCGGCCATCTGGTGCAGATCATGGCCCTCGCGCATTTCCAGCGGCATGGGCATCGGCCAATTGCGCTCGTCGGCGGCGGCACGACGATGATCGGCGACCCGACCGGGCGGGCGACCGGCCGGGCGATCATGACGAAGGAAGCAATCGCCGCCAATGCCGAGAAGATCAAGGAGCAACTGAGCCACTACCTCGACTTCTCCGCAGGCAAGGCGATCATGCTCGACAATGCGGCATGGTTGACGAAACTCAACTACATTGACTTCCTGCGGGACATCGGGCGGCATTTCTCGGTCAACCAGATGCTGGCGATGGAGGGATACAAGACGCGGCTGGAAACGGGGTTGTCGTTCCTGGAGTTCAACTACCTGCTCTTGCAGTCGTACGACTTCCTCCACATGTACCGGGAGGATCATTGCATCGTGCAGATCGGCGGCGGCGACCAGTGGAGCAACTGCCTCGGCGGGATGGATCTCATCCGCAAGGCGGATGGCGGTGAGGCGTTCGTGCTGACGACGCCACTTATCACCGACGCCGCCGGACAGAAGATGGGCAAGTCTACGGGCAACGCCCTCTCGCTCAACCCCACGTACATGAGTCCATACGACTACTACCAGTTCTGGATCAATGTGGAAGACGCGCTGGTCGAGCGGTTCCTCGCCTTCTTTACCTTCTTGCCGATGGACGAGATTCGGCGGCTGACGAATCGCGAAGGGGCGGAACTGCGGCAGGCGAAGGAGACGCTCGCCTTCGAGGCGACGACACTGACACACGGCGAGGCGGCGGCGCGCGAAGCGCAAGCAGCCGCCCGCGCGCTCTTCTCCGGAGACGGCGCGCTGGAAACCGCCCCGACGACGGTTATCTCGCTGGCGGACCTCGCCGCAGGCCTCTCGGTCGCCGATCTCTTCACACGGGCGGGCCTCGTAACGGGCCGGGGCGACGCGCGGCGACTGGCGGTGCAGGGCGGCGCGTCCGTGGGCGGCGAGCGCATTGATGACATGGATCGCACCCTGACGGCGGCGGACATCCCCCCCGATGGCTTGCTCCTGCGTGCCGGGAAGAAGCGGTATCAGCGCGTCGTCGTGGGATAAGCCCTCACCCATTGGCCTCTTCCCCGGTGGAGAAGGGAGGAAAGAGAAGAAGGTTCCGCGTGCGGTACAATGCGGCTCGTCAATGGCAGCATATTGAGGGGAGATGATTATGCTCGACGCGAGATACCCGCCATCGGTCGCCGCGCTTCTCACGATTGGCAATGAGCGTCGGTCGCCGCCGCCTGCGACCGAGCCGATGCTCTCGTTGGAGGAGATGCAGAACAGCAAATCCGAACCAGCGCCGTATCAGAGCAATGATTGGCTCGATTACCTGCAATTTGGCATCCGGCCGGAGCATCTGCCCGACCTGCTCGCTATGATTACCGATGAATCGCTGTACAACGGCGCGGTGGACTCACCCGAAGCATGGGCGTCGCTCCATGCCTGGCGGGCAATCGGCCAACTCCGTGTGACTGAGGCGATTGAACCGCTTGTCGGCTTGCTGGACGAACTGGAGGATTGGGACTTCTTCAGGGAAGAGGCGCCGGACGTCTTTGGGATGATCGGCCCGGCGGCGCTCCCGGCACTCGCAACGTTCTTCCGCGATCCGTCGCACCTGATGTATGCCCGCGTGGTTGCCGGGAACGCCATTGCGATGATCGGGCGAATGCATCCCGAAACACGGGATCAGTGCATTGCCATCCTCGTCGAGTGCCTCGCCGCATACGCGGAGAATGAACCGGACTTCAATGCGATGGTTGCCTCCATGCTGCTCGATCTCGAAGCGGTGGAGGCGTTACCGACTATCCGGCGTGCCTATGACGCGGATGCAGTGGATGTCATGCATCTCGGTGACTGGGAAGATGTCGAGATTGCCTTCGGTGTCCGCACGCAGCGGGACACGCCACGACCGCGCTACAATCCGCTGGGCTTCGATCTCCCCGACCTCCTGGAGAAACTGGCGGAAGTGGCTGCGGGCGAGGAGCGCGCTAAACAACGCCGCGATGCCGACAAGAAAGCGAAACACAAGAAGAAAATGGCGGACAAATCCCGTCGCCAGAATCGCAAGAAGAAATAACGAGCGATGAGCAATGAGCAATGAGTAGGGCAATCCGATCCCCTCATCGCTCATTGCTCATCGCTCATCGCTTCGCCATTTGCGAGAGCCAGGGCAGTTCCGCGCCGATGGTTGTTGGATCGCCGTGGCCGGTATAGACGGTCGTTTCCGGCGGCAGGGTGGCGAGGCGGGCAAGCGAGCGGTGCATCGCCTCCTGATCCGCGCCGGGGATGTCAATGCGGCCGTGGCCATGGGGAAAGAGCGTGTCACCGCCGATCAGCGTGTTGGTCGTCGGTTCGTAGAGCACGACGCCGCCCGGCGAATGGCCCGGCGTGTGCCAGACGGTGAAGATGTACCGGCCAAGATGGAGCATATCGCCATCGTTGAGATAGCGGTCGGCTTTGGTCGGCGTGATGTCCGGCAGGGAACCCCCCATCATCTGGGGATTGCGGATCATTGGCTCGTCCGCCTCGTGGATGAGGAGCGGCGCGTTTGTTCCGGCCTGCATGGCGGCGTTGTCCGCGAAGTGATCCCAGTGGCCGTGCGTGTTGATGAGCAGCGTGACGGTATAACCCCGCGCCGTCGCCTCGGCCAGAACGACGGCGGCGGAATCGGGCGGCGCGTCAATGATCCACGCCTCGTTCGTCTCCTCGTCCGCGATGAGGTACGCATTGGTCGGCAACGGCCCGGTTGCAAAGACTTCGATCTGCATGGAGTGGTTCCTCTCATTCGTTCTTCAGTGACCGCGAACCAGATTGTCGCACATTGAAGAGCGCGCGGTGATCGCCTGAGACACGTCGCTCTGCCGCCTCGAACGATCGCGCGCCCCGAATCCTTCTTGTGAAGAATCAATTTGCCGCCTTCCGTCCTTTGCCGTAGTATCACCGCACGGGTCCCACGACATTCAGCGATCAACGTTCAGCGATTCCTCACGTCGCGCTCAATTTCCTCTCATCTACGGCGCGTATCCTTACAGAGTAGGTATGGATGCCGCGCATTCTCCCGCGCCGGTGTGCGCATGAAGCCTGGGAGGACCACCGATGCATGAGACAGTCACACGCGCCCGGCCGCCGACGGTACATGCCGCAGTAGCGCCCCCCGACACAGGTAACACGCCCCCATCGCTCGTCATTCGTCATCAGTTCGCCGATCACGCCGATGAACGCGCTTATGCCGCGCACTTCCGATGGTCATTCATCGAATTCATCGGGCGGTATGGTCGGCATGCGACGACGTATGCGCAGCAATACGAAGCCGCACGCCTCGCCGCAATCGCCATCGTCGCCGATCCGCGCTTCCGAATGCGCTACCAACATCGCGACGCGGCAAAGAACCGGGCGATGGTGCAAGCGTTGCGTTATTGGCGCAATTATCAGGACATCCTCCCCGCCGATGAAGTCGCACGCCGCCGCGATGCGTACCGACAAACGCTGCCCCTGCCTGGGAGGCTGCGCTTGCGGCACGCCGCTGGGCAATTGCATCCGCCGATCGAGGAGAGTTCACCGACGTTGCGTGCGGAAACCAGCGCTATCCCCTGAAGGGGCTGAAGGTTTGCGGCGCTAATTCTTCGGCCGTTCGTTGCGCCCAGTCGCCAGGCCCGATCCGATCCCACATGCGTTCCCCGGCCCCCTGCAACCGCGCCGTGACCGCGTGCTCGTCAACGTTCAGCACTGTGCCGTCGCGCATCACCCATCGCCCGTCAATCATCACCGACCGGAGATCCTCCGCCTCGGCGCTATAGACGATGTTCTTAATTGGGTCGCGCACTGGGGTCATAAAGAGTGAGTCCGTCCGCCAAAAGAGCAGATCCGCCTTCGCGCGGGGTGCGATCCTGCCGAGATCATCGCGATGGAGCATCTTCGCGGCATTGAGCGTCGCGGCGTTGAAGACATCGCCTGCCGTCGCCTTCTGCGTATCGCGCGCCATAATCTTGCCAATGACGGCGGTCCAGCGCAGGCCGGCGATCATGGACTGCGGGGCGGTATCGGTGCCGAGGCACATGTTTACCCCGGCATCCACGTAGCGCGGATAGGATTCCATCGCGATCCCGCGCCGCGCGAAGACCCAGACATTGTGGGCGACCGACGCGCCGGAGCGCGCGAGAATCGCGAGGTCATCACCCCCGTACTGCACCCAACTGTACCCGGCGATGAACATCACATGGCCGAGGATGTTCCATTCACTGAGAAACCCGATGGACTCCAGCCACTCGACGGGCGTCATTCCGTGGCGTTGCACGATTGCATCGAACTCGAAGACGGACTGGCTGACATGCAGGGCGAGCGGCGCCTGCATCCGGTCGGACGCCTCCCGGCTCAGGCGTAGCAGTTCCTCGGTGCAGGTATCAACCTGCGATGGCGAGAGAAAACCCTTGATGCGGCCGTTTGCTCGGCCCTCGACGCGCTCGATGAATGCCACGGCGCGCGCGAATCCCGCCTTACCCCCTTCCTCATCCCATTCGTATTCCATCTTCCTGCCGTCGCGCGTCAGCCAGCGCCCCGACCGGTAGCCGTTCGCGATGTAGGCGCGCAAGCCACTGCGCGCGGCGGCATCTGCCGTGTAGTCGCCGTGGCCACCGATCTCCATCACGGTAGTCGTTCCCGTGCGGATCAGTTCGGCCATTGAGTAGTCAATCGCCGCCTGGCGCGCCGCCTCATCAATCGCCGCGCTGCGAACCGGCAGCATCTCGGCGAGGCCGGACATCGCGAATTGGCGCCGCCCGCGATCCTCGACGAAGGATTTATCGAGCGGCGACTCGCTGAGATGCGTATGAGTATTGATGAAGCCGGGCGTGATGATTTGATCCCGCGCGTCAATCACCCGGTCCACCTGCCCGTCGAATGCCCGGCCAACGTGGATGATCGTACTTCCTTCGATGACGATGCAGCCGTTCTCCAGGATGCGATGCGCGCCATCCTGATACGCGACGATCAGCCGACTCTCAATGCGCGTGCGCTCTCCCACGTTCTCGTCTCCTCGTGTCATCGCTTCTGACCGGCACCTACTCATCCGGGATCGTACCCATGCTATGCTACCGTATTATTCCGGGTGAAGGGGCAGTAGGAGCGATCGGTATCGGTCGAGGAGACGATGGGAGGAGCGGGCGATGGCGTATCAGACGCTGCTGACGGAGACGACCGATGGGGTTTTGACGATCACGCTGAACCGGCCGGAGGTGCTGAACGCCCTGACGCCGCAGATGCTCGATGATCTGCGAGACGCAGTGCGCGCCGCAGAGCGGGACGCGGCGGTGCGGTGTCTCGTGCTGACCGGCGCCGGGCGCGGGTTCTGCTCCGGTCTGGACCTGACCGCCGCCAGCCAGCGAGACGCGCAGTACTCGGTCGCGGACGGGGTGCGGCAGCGCTACAATGTGATCGTCACGAACATCCGCACGATCGAGAAGCCGGTGATCGCGGCGCTCAATGGTGTCGCGGCGGGCGCGGGCATGAGTTTCGCGCTGGCCTGCGATCTGCGCATGGCGAGCGAGGCGGCGGCGTTTATGCCGGGGTTCGTCCGCATCGGGTTCGTGCCGGACAGCGGCGGTACGCTCTTCCTGCCCATGCTCGTTGGCTACGCCAGGGCGGCGGAACTGGCGTTTACCGGCGACCGTGTTGACGCGACGGAGGCGCACCGACTCGGCCTCGTCAACCATGTCGTGCCTGCCGACCAGTTGATGGAGCGGACGCACGCACTCGCGGCCCGCCTCGCCGCGCTACCCACCCGCGCGATTGGCCTGACCAAACGCGCTTTCAATCGTGCGGTCATGCCGCATCTCGATGCCGTGCTCGATTATGAGGCGGACCTTCAGGAAATCGCCTCCCGCACCGACGATCACCGAGAGGGAATTGCCGCCTTCCGCGAGCAACGGCAGCCGCAATTTACCGGAGCGTGAAAGACATCGCGTGTGGCCTCGTGGTATCCTTCGCGCCGAACGAATGCTTGTCGGTCGCATGCGCCGTCCGCTTCTCATCTCTGCCCGCGCTCGGCCGTCGCGAAGGAGCGTGCCGATGTCAGAGGATCATCCGTCATCGTTGCCGTCACTGCCCGACGGCATTCATTTCGCCGTCGGATCGGCGCTCTTCGGCAATCTCGAACCGGAACATGTTGCGCTGATCGCCGCGCTCGGCTTTCCCGGCATCGAGCCGTACCGGGGGATGGTGTTGCCGTATGTGGAGCGTCCCCAGGCGCTCAAAGACCTGCTCGACCGGCACGGTGTCGCGATGGCAACCTGCTCCAACGGCGGGCCGGGGCAGGCGACCAACTTTATTGATCCAGCGATACGCCAGACGACGATTGACGATCACGTCGCCTTCGCGCGCGATTTCCTCGCCGTCTTCGGCTGCCAACACTTCAAGATCAACATGGGTAGCCGCCCGCCACAGGGGTCGAGCGCGGCCGATCTTCACGCCATCGCGGATACCCTCAACGAACTGGGGCGGCGCACGGCGGAGTATGGCATCCGCCTCGCGCCGCATCCGCACATCTGGGGACCGATCGAGCGCCCGGAGGAGATCCGCACTCTACTCGAACTGACCGACCCGAACTACGTTTCGCTGACGCTCGATACCGCGCATATTCTTCTCGGCGGTGGCGACCCGATGGCGTTCCTGACGCAGCACGCCGAGCGCATCGCCGCGCTGCACTGGAAAGATACCGAGGCGCGGTATCGCGGCTACACCGGCCCGACGCCAACTCGTGCCATGCACGACGAGAAAATCCTCTACAAAGACCTCGGCACGGGCGGGGTGGATCTCTCCGCTGTCTGGCAGTGGGTGCGGGAGCGCGGCTATCGCTATTGGATCACGCTCGATCTCGATCCACCGCGCCCGAATGAGGGCGAGGGAACTGCTGAGGAGAAACTGCGCATCAACCGGCAGTATCTCCTGGACAATTTGCATGTGACGCAACTGTAGGAAGAGACATCCTTCGATCGGTGACGGGCTTCAGCCTGCCGCAGCGAGATTCGGCAGGCTGAAGCCTGCCACCATCACAAATCAGGTTGGAATCGTCTACAAAGGAGATGCAGATATGGCACAGACAGAGCAGGAACAACCAACGGTTGTCGTACTGACGTCGGAGAGCAACTTCGGCGCGTACGGGGAGCGAGAAATTCTCGAGCGTGCGGGCTGCACGATTGTCGTCGCGCAGGCCAAAACGGAGGATGACGCGATCGCGGCGGCGCGGGATGCGGACGGTCTGATCTACACGGGCGGGATCAGTCGCCGCTTCATGGAGTCGCTCACGCGCTGCAAAGTGATCGCACGTAGCGCCATCGGCATGGACAATGTGCATGGCGTGGATGTCGCCACGGAGCGCGGCATCGTGCTCTGTAACTGCCCCGATGTTTTCATTGACGAGGTCGCGAATCAAACGATGGCGTTGCTGCTCGGATGTGTGCGGCAGATCGTCCCGTCGGCGCTCTGGGTGCGCGAGGGGAACTGGGGGCGGCAAGGCGCGGCGCGGCCCGGCGACCGCATCCACCGCGTGACGGGCGAAACGCTCGGCCTGATCGGGTTCGGCAATATCGGGCGCGCCGTCGCCCAGCGCGCGGCGGGCTTCGGTCTGCGCATTATCGCCAACGACCCGTACCTCTCCGGCGAGGTCTTCGCACGGTACAACGTGCGCCAGGCATCGCTCGCGCAGGTCGTGCAGGATGCGGATTTCATTTCGCTCCACACGCCGCTCACTGAAGAGACGCGCCACCTGATCGGCGCGGCGGAGTTCGCGCTGATGAAGCCGGACGCGATCCTCGTCAACACCAGCCGCGGCCCGGTCGTGGACGAAGAAGCGCTGATCGCGGCGCTCCAGCAGGGGCAGATTCTCGGCGCGGGATTGGACGTCACCGAAGCGGAGCCGGTGGACCCCGCAAATCCGCTCCTGACGATGCCGAATGTGATCGTCACGCCCCATATCGCCTCGCTCAGTGAATGGGCCAATGGCGAGCGCCGCCGTCGTACTGCGTACGAGGTCGCCGCCGTGCTGACCGGCCACCGCCCCCGTGCTGTCTGGAACCCGCCGGTGCTGGAACGACTCACCCTTCGTTGAGTATGTCCGCTCGTCGTTGCGGCGGCGAGCGGGAGAGGCGACGCGATGCGGGCAATGGTGATTGGGGGCGGGATCGGGGGGCTGACAACGGCGCTGCGATTGCACGCGGCGGGCATCGCGGTGCGCGTTTTCGAGTCAGCGCCGGAAATCCGGGCGCTCGGCGTGGGGATCAATTTGCTGCCGCATGCGGTGCGGGAGTTGACTGCGCTCGGTCTGCTCGATGCGCTCCTTGCAGCGGGCGTGCCGACCGGGGAGTTGCGCTACTTCAGCAAAACCGGTCAGCAGATCTGGCGGGAGCCGCGCGGATTGGCGGCAGGCTATCAGTGGCCGCAAATCTCCATCCACCGGGGCACGCTTCAGACATTGCTGCGCGATGCGGTGGAGGTGCGGCTCGGCTCGGCGCAGATCCGCACCGGCCATCACCTCGCAGCGTTCGTCCAGAACGATGATGGCATGGTGAAGGCGCGATTCGTTGACCACCGGAGCGGCACGCCGGTCGCCACCGAGAGCGCCGATCTGCTAATCGGCGCCGATGGCATCCACTCGACCGTACGTCGCGCATTGTATCCCGACGAGGGACCGCCGAAATGGAATGGCGCGATTCTCTGGCGCGCGATCACGCCAAGCACACCCTTCCTGACAGGGCGTTCGATGTTCATGGCGGGGCATGCCCGGCAGAAGTTCGTCGCCTATCCAATTTCCACGACTCTCGATGCACATGGACGGGCGCCGATCAACTGGATCGCCGAGTTGCGCGATGAACAGATGGCGCTTGCTCATCGGGAGGATTGGAACCGGCGGGGCGATCTCGCCGATTTTCTTCCCGCCTTCGTGGACTGGCGATTCGACTGGCTCGACATCCCGGATCTGATTCGGCGCGCCGCCGTTGTCTACGAATACCCGATGGTGGATCGCGATCCGCTCGACGCCTGGAGCGTCGGGCATGTGACGCTGCTCGGCGACGCGGCGCACCCGATGTATCCGGTCGGCTCGAATGGGGCATCGCAGGCGATCCTCGATGCCCGCGCGCTAGTCGACGCCCTCACCACGCATGCGGACATCACAGCAGCGCTGCACGCCTACGAGGCGCAGCGTCGGCCCGCGACTGCCCGGATCACCCTGAGTAACCGGCAGCAGGGGCCGGAGCGCGTGATGCAGATCGTCGAGGAGCGGGCGCCGCAGGGCTTCACGGACCTCGATGTCGTCATTTCGCGCGCCGAGTTGGAAGCGATTGCGGCGGAATACAAGCAGATCGCCGGGTTCGACCGGGAGACACTCAATCGCCAGACCGGCTGACACCTCGTCACCCAACGGAAAGATCGTACATTTCTGCACAACGTTGACACATGCGGAATACGACGGCATAATGACACGATAGGGCCTAACAAGCGTTTGTTTGCAGGTGGGCGATGATAGATAGCCGGAAGCGACAAATCGAAGATGCGGCGAGTACGCTCTTCAGCGCGCGCGGTTACAGCGCGACGAGCGTGCGGGACATTGCACGCGCCCTCGATATGCAGGGCGGTAGCCTCTATGCGCATATTTCCTCAAAGGAAGACGTGCTCTGGAACATCGTCAGCCGTGCGGCGGAGCGGTTCCATGCGGCGGTGCGCCCGGTCGCCAATGGCACGGAATCTGCCGCTGAACGATTGCGGGGGATGGCGCGCGCGCATGTGTGGGTCATCACGGACGACATTGAGCACGCGACAGTTTTTCTGCACGAATGGCGCTTTCTTGGTGCGGAGCGGCGGATCGCCATCGGTCGCCAGCGCGATGCCTACGAGGCGTACTTCCGTGCCGTGATCGCCGAGGGGATGTGCAATGGCGAGTTCCGCCGCGCCGACCCGAAGATGACCGGCCTCGGCATCCTCTCCGGCCTGAACGGTATCGCGCAGTGGTACCGACCTGACGGCCCGCTGACGCCGGATGCCATCGCCGATTCCTTCGCCGACCTCTTCCTGCACGGCCTCTGTGCATCGCAAACGGATGAAACCAGATGAAACCGCTTGAACCGCAAAGGCGCAAAGGACGCAGAGAACGCAAAGAGGGAGGAAGAAGAAAAGAATCCATCCTTATTTCTCTTTCTCCTTTGCGTCCTTTGCGGTTCTCCCCGGTTTCATTTTTCTCTTGATTGGAGGGATGTGCCATGACTGAGCAGGAACGTTTGGACGCCTTCAATGCGCATGTCGCCGGTGGTGGCAAGGTCGAGCCGGGCGATTGGATGCCGGAC
>JALYUS010000141.1 GCA_030853625.1 Chloroflexota bacterium | reverse complement strand
GGAAAACGAGGTCGTGGGTCGCCGCGAAAACTTCCGGCGCTTCCACGCGGATCGCCGCCAGTTGGTTCACGTCGAAGAAGCGGCGGTAGTTGATCTCCTCCGCCGCAACGCGCCAGAAGGCGGGCCGGTAGGGCTGCAATTCCAGCAGATCATCGAGCATCGCGATCCCCGCCTCATCCGCCGTATTGAACGCATCGAGGGCGGCGGAGATGCTTTCACGGATTTCCGGGCTGGCGTCGGAGAGCGCGGCAATGCGCCGTTTAATCACCTCTTTTTCGCGGTGCCGCTCCGCCATCTTCTCGGCATCGGTCTCGTCCGTTGCGGGGAGATAGCCGAGCGCGGTGATGATGCTTTCCAGTTCGAGCACATGCTCATCGTCCACGCCCAACTGCGCGATCAGCGGGTCGAGCCGGTAGCCGAGAATGCGGTCATAGGTATGCGGCGCAATCGGCAGCACGGTCTCCCAGTAGTGGAGGAAGAATGCGCCATTCTCGTACGAGAGGCGCAGGTGGCCGCTTTCGAGGACGCCGCCGTACTGGTCGCCGAGGATTGGCAGCAGCACTTTGTTTGCCAACTCACGCTTGACCGGGTGCCAGTCAATGTCGAACGTCGCCGCGTACAGCGAACTGGGGCCATTCTCCAGCACGTCCATCCACCAGCCGTTGCTGGGATCGGCAATCCCCATGTGGTTCGGCACCATATCGAAAACGAGGCCGATGCCCCGCTCGCGCAGCGCGTCGGTGAATGCGTCGAACTCCTCCTGTGTGCCGATCTCCGGGTTCAGTTGGCTGTGATCGCAGATGTCATAGCCGTGGTCGCTGCCCGCGCATGCTTTGAGGAGCGGCGAGGCATAGACATCGCTGATACCGAGGTCGGCGAGGTAGGCGACGAGGGGCTGCGCGTTCGTGAAGGTGAAGGTGCGATTGAACTGGAGGCGATAGGTCGCGCGTGGGATGCGCGCCCGTTCGAGCGCCTCCCGCGCGATGGTCGCGACGGACGGCAGGGCGCGAATCTCTTCGAGCGTCGTCTCTCCGACTTCCATACCAAGCCCCTCTCCGAGCGCGATGAACTGTGTCACCCATACCTGCGCATGCTCATCGCCGCGTCGCGCCTGTCGGTGAAACTCACGGTAGCGGGTCTGCAAGAGAGCGTAATAGACGTTCTGCGCGTGCCAGAAGACGATCCCGAACGGCAATAGATGCGCGATCGCGACAACTTCCCGGAGCGCGATGAGCGGCGTCAGTGCCCCCGGGTCCACCCGGAATTCCTCAGCGAGCCGTTCCGCCCGCCGCCGCAGCATGTACGAAAGCCCGGCGGTATCGAGGGTGATGTTCCACGTCTCCACATCCGCGAGAAGGGTTTCAACACGGTCGCGGTCCAGCGTCTCAGCGGCGAGCGAGCGCCGGAGATCCATATTGAGGATCAATGCCGCCGCCGTCTGGAAGGCCTGCGGGAGAGGCACATGCAGATCGCGCATGAAACGCATCAGCGGCGCCTCACGGTCGTAGATCTGGCGATAACTCGCCTCATCCTCCGCCAGCGTTGCATCGAGCACCGTGTCGAGGATTTTGCGCTGCTCGTCGCGAAACAAAGTCTTGAGGGAGTAGACGGACGCGCCGAAGAAGCGATCCAGCGCGCGGATTGCCTCGGGAAAGTCCGCGCGCGCGAAGGCTTTCGTGATATGCGCGACGAAGGAGCGATATGCTTCCGCCTCCATCGCCGCGCCGACGCCGCTGCTGATCGTATGATCGCCGAGTGAGAGCGCGCCGAAGGTCTCGACAGCGGACTCGCCCGTGATGCGCGACGTGAAGCGCGCCCGCCCGACGACGAGCGCCGCCCGGCCCGCTTCGAGCCGCTGGTACTCCTCGCGCTCGGCGGTGTAGCAGTAGAGCGCCGCATGATCGGGATACTCGTCGAACAGGGAACTGATCGCGTAGTGCGCGGCAAGTTTCTCCGTGTTCACAACAGCAGGCGTGACGAACTTCTCATAAATCAGCCGCCCGTCGCGATGCTCGCGGATATTGCTTTTCGCCTTTTGGAGGAGGTCGAGAAAATGCGGCTCGAACGATTCGCCGGCAATCGTCTCCGCAAGTTGAATTACGCGCCCGGCATACTGGATCACCTGCACCGTCTCAATGCCGGAGAGTTCGTCGAAGAACCAGCCACAACTCGTGTACATCAGCATCGCGTGTCGCTGCATTTCGAGCAGTTCCCAGAGCCGCACGCGCTCCGCTTCGGTCAGTTCATGCGTCGTCTGTTCCGCGAGAAAGCGCGCGACGTTTGTATCTGTCCGGTCGAGGATAACCGCAATATAGGCATCGCGCGCCGCCCACGGATCGTGAACGAGATCGCGCATTCCGGCCTCGTAAATGGGGGCGACGACATCCCGCAGCCAGTCAAGCGCCGTGCGGAGCGGCCCGCGCCATTCCTGGTTCCAGTCCGGGCGACCGCCGGTGTTACAGCCACAGTTGCTTCGCCACCGCTCGACGCCATGATCGCAACTCCAGGCGGTGTTCTCGATGATTTGCACCTCGTGCGTTGGCGGGAACATCTCCAGATACTCGCCGTAGATGGTCAGATGGGCGAGGTCGTGGGTCTCGATATGATGGAGGGCGTAGGCGAGCGCCATGTCGCCGTGCGCGTGGTGGTGGCCGTAGGTCTCGCCATCCGTCGCGATATGGACGAGTTGCGGCCATCTCCGTTCGTCGGAGAACGCGCCGAGCAGACGGTTTGCCAGATTCTCGCCCCGATCCAGCAGCCCCTCGAAGGCGACGCCGCGCGAGATCGGGCCATCGTAGAAGAAAAGCACAATGTTCCGGCCGGAGGGCAACTGCTGGACATAGGCGCGCGTCGGATCAATCCGCGCCCCGGAAACATCGTCCCACTCATCCGCGCCGCTCTCACGTACCAACCCGGCCTGCGACGGCGCGAGGACGGTGAAGGTGATGCCCTGCTCCGCCATGATGTCGAGCGTTTCAAGGTCTACAGCGGTTTCGGCGAGCCACATCCCTTCCGGGAAACGGCCAAAGCGGTGCGTGAAATCCTCGATGCCCCAACGGATTTGTGTCCACCGATCCCGCCGGTTGGCGAGTGGCAAAATCATATGGTTGTATGCCTGCGCCATCGCCGCGCCGTGGCCGGAGAAACGCGCCTGGCTGTCACGATCGGCGTCGAGGATCGCCGCGTAGATGTCGGGCGCTTTCGCCTCCAACCAGGCGAGCAAGGTCGGGCCGAAGTTGAAACTGATGCGCGCGTAATTCTGGACGATCTGGGCAATCCGCCCGTCGCCATCGAGGATGCGCGAGGCGGCGTTCGGCGCGTAGCACTCCGCCGTGATCCGCTCATTCCAGTCGTGATATGGGTAAGCGGAATCCTGTAACTCGATCGCTTCGAGCCACGGGTTCTCGCGCGGCGGCTGATAAAAGTGGCCGTGGATGCAGACGTATCTATCGGTCATTCGTTTCCTTTATGTCCTCATCCCCGGCCCCTCTCCATCACTGGACGGGCGTATCCGTTCCCCAATCTGGAAGCGATGGAGAGGGGAGAAGAAGATTTTACGTTGACTCTTCCGTTCCGTATAGCGCGGCACTCCATGCTGGCAGCGTCACCGTCGCGCCGCCCGGTAGCAGTATACCGGGTATGTTGCTGCCCGGCCCGCGCCAGCATTCGGCGGCGGAATCGAGGAGTTTCCGCCACGTCGTGTGCGATGGCGTGACGGTCACGGGTTGCTCGCCATCGCTGAAGTTGAAGAGGGCGAGTGTCTGATCGCCCCCAGACCAGCGGCGCACAGTGAGGGTTTTTGCCGCTTCATCGCAAGAAACATCGAGCGATTCCAGATCGAGGGTGGCGAGGGCGGGGCGGGTGTGACGGAGGCGCAGCAACTCCTGATAGAACCGCCAGAGCGTTCCGTGCGGGCCGTCTTCGCGCTCGCGATGCGTCAGTTTGGAGCGCTGGAAGGTGGCGACATCGTCCGGGTCGGGCACATCGCCGTGCCAGTGGAAGGTGGCAAACTCTGTCTGCCGCCCCTCCCGTACCGCCGCGATCAGCGCCGGATCGCCGTGGCTCGTGAAATACTGGAAGGGCTGCGGCTCGCCGTACTCCTCGCCCATGAAGAGAAGCGGCACGCAGGGCGAGAGAAGCGCCACCGCCGCTGCCAGTTTCGCCGCGTCATATGGGACGATATGGCTGAGGCGGTCGCCCGTCGCGCGGTTGCCGACCTGGTCGTGATTCTGGGCGCAGACAACGAAGCGCCATCCCTCCGCCGGGAGCGCGTGGTTGCCATGCCGACGCTGCCGATGCGTCGAGTACTGCCCGGCGTAGACGAAGGATTCGCGGAAGGCTTGGGCGAGAGCATCAACCGTCGTGAAGTCCGCGTAGTAGCCGCGCTGCTCGCCGGTGAGGAGGACGTGCAGCGCGTGATGGAAATCGTCGCTCCACTGCGCGTCCATCCCGTAGCCGCATTCCGTCGGCGGGCGGATCACCTTCGCGTCATTCAGGTCGCTCTCCGCGATCAGCGCGAACGGGCGGCCGATCGCCAGCGCGCGGGCATGGGTGACATCGGCGAGTTCGCGCAGGAAGGGGTAGGCGGAGTTGTCCTTGATCGCGTCAATTGCGTCGAGTCGCAGGCCATCAAAATGGAAATCATCGAGCCATTGCAGCGCATTGCCGAGAAAAAATTGGCGCACCTCATCGCTCTGCGGGCCGTCGAAGTTCACCGCCGCGCCCCACGGCGTCGTGTACCGCTCGGTGAAGTAGGGCGCGTAATCCCAGAGATAGTTCCCTTCCGGCCCAAAATGGTTGTAGACGACATCGAGAACCGCCGCCAGGCCGCGCGCGTGGCAAGCGTCCACGAGGCGCATTAGCCCTTCTGGCCCGCCGTAGGAGTTTTGCACGGCATAGAGTTGCACGCCGTCGTATCCCCAGCCACGGTCGCCGGGATACTGCGCGACGGGCATGATCTCGATTGCGGTGATACCAAGTTCCTTCAGTCTGTCGAGGTGCGGAATGACGGCTTCAAACGTCCCCTCCGGCGTGAACGTGCCGATATGCAGTTCGTAGATAACGAACCGCTCCATCGGTAAGCCGGTCCACGCCGCATCGCTCCAGCGGAACGCGTGGGGATCGGTGACGGCGGACGGCCCATGCACGCCTTCGGGTTGGAAGCGGGAGGCGGGGTCGGGGCGCTCTTTCTCGCCATCGAGCCGGAATTTGTACCGTGCGCCAGGCGTAATACCATCCACCGTGGCGCGGTGATAACCCCGACCTCGATTGTCCCGTTCCATTGGCGCGCTGCGTTCGCCCAGAACAACCTCGACCTGCCGGGCGAGCGGCGCCCAGACACAAAAATGACACCGACCGTCACCGAGATTGGTCGCGCCCAACCGTTCATCCGCCTGCATAGCCGCTCTTTCGCTCGTTCGTTCCTATACCAATGCGGCCCGGCGTCCTCGTGCCGCGCCGCATCTATCGCAGGAACAAGGCCAGCACGATCAATGGGATTGCGCGTCTTCCAATGCCAGGCGGTCAGGACTTCTCCAACGCAATGCGGGCGCCCAGAGCAATCAACACCACTCCCGTCAGGCGCTCCATCCGACGGCGCACGGCGGGTGCATTGAAGAAGCGGTGCATGATCGTCACGAACAATCCATAGCCCATCAACCAGATAACCACCATGCTGTCGAACACGATGCCGAGGAAGAGCATGCGCGGCAGTACGGCGTGCCCCGGCACGATAAATTGCGGCAGGAAGGTAGCAAAGAAGACGACCAACTTCGGGTTCAGGATCGCGCTGAGAAACCCCTGCCAGTAGGAAGAGCCGCGTAAGGCGATTGCGGCCTTCTTCGTCTCTGCCGGGCCGTGATGGCTATCGTTTGACTGGCGCGCCGATCGGAGCGCCTGAATGCCCAGGAAGATCAGGTAGGCAGCGCCGCAGAGCCTGACGACGGTATACAGCCCTGCGGCGGTACGCAACAGGGTGGACAAGCCGAGCGCCGCGACGGTGGCATGCACGAGGATGGCCGATCCGGTGCCCAGCGGCGTGAGAAGCGCGCCCCGCCGCCCGTAGCGCAGGGCATTCCTGATCGTCGTGGCTGTGTCGGGGCCAGGCGTGACGATCAGGAGGAGTGAAGTACCGAGAAAGGCCAGCATCGTGCTATCCATCGCATCATTGTTACAGAGATACTACCGGTACGCCACTACCAGGGAGGGCCGGAATCGGGCCATCCAATCTCCCGTGTCGTCGTGATCGGTCGGTGGTATCCTGTCGCTCGACGGCAAATGGACACGCGTGCGTCTTGATCGAAATGTGTCACGGATTTCGCGCAGCCATCAAAGGGGGGATGTGATGCGATTCATCATGGCCTGTCTGCTCATCGTCGCACTTTGCGGCGCCGCCCCGGTGGAGGCCGCCGGGAAGCCGCCGCAGGAATACCGTATTCTTACCTCAACGACGGGCGATTTCCCGGCGATCACCTGGCTGGACTACTGGAACGCCGGGTTCGTCGGCTTCGGGGCCGACTATCAGGACGCTTTTGCAATGGCGAAGGACGCCGCCGCGCGCGGCGGCTGGGAGACGGCGACGATCATGCCGGACTCTCCCGCCCCGGCCGCGAATGGCGCCGTCTGGGTCGTCCTGATGATCCATACTGCCCCGCCCGGTGGCGACACGCCGCCGATCATCGGTTCCATGGATGGCTAACGCGACCCTATACCGTGCGATTGTCAGGCGGCGGGGGCGGCGGGCTGATCAGTTCGCGCTCGCTGAGCCAATCGGAAACAATTACCCGCATCATCTCTGAACGAGAGACATGCGCGGCCTCCGCCTGCACGTCGAGTGCGTCAATCCACTCGCGCGGCATCTGGCACATGACATTGAGCAGTGGCACCCCATACCGGGACCGGCGACCAGGACCCCGTCCCACCTGATCTTCCATCGCAACCCCCTCTATTCTCATTTTTTCTATCCGACTCGTTAACGGATAGATTCAATGATGGTTGCGTTTCGCACGGGGGATTGTTAGCAACAAACGATGGATACTCCGCGCCGTTGTCGAGTCGCCACACGATTAGCCTACCGCGACCTCCGTCGCAGAGAGCCGGGAGAGATAGGGGATGAGGTATGACGGGACCGGGATTGCCGGGAACTCCGTCGGCGTCGTGATGATTGCCCGAATCCGTGCCTCCTCACGTCGCCGTGCCGCGCGATGGATCGTCACTGTGCCGACGAAGGCGAGCAGGCCCGCAGCGACACCCCCGATCGCAGGGTGGAATGCGCCGCAGACGAGGTGTGATGCGAGCGACCAACCGACGAAACCGATGAGGCAGAGCGGGCCGAAGCAATCCCGCATGCGTGCATTGTGCCAGCGCATATCCATACTCCGTTGTGTTGTGTTGATCCGATGTTTGGCCACGTCTCCGTAGCCGCCGTGACATATTCAGCGAAAGCAGATTTCGTGCCACGACCACCGTATCCCGACCCTCTCTGGCAAGCGATGGAAAATACGGGATCAATCCCGCGTCCGTGCGGACGACCGGGTGTAAAAAGCGCACCATCAATCCTACCCATTGCAAGCAAAAACCCCCTTCCGTGTAGGGAAGGGGGCTAGATACATCGGTGTGTCTACAGGATGGAGAGTTCAGTTTCACCATCGAAGACGTGGAGGTTGTCGGGCTTGAAGAGGACTTCCATCTTGTCGCCCGGCTTCACCTTCGTCCGCGGCTCGGCGCGGATAATCATCGGCGTCTCGGTGCCGTAGTCGAGGTAGAGGAGCACTTCCGAGCCGAGCGGCTCAACGACATCGACTGTCGCGGGGAGGCCTTCCATGCCGCTCATGCCATTGGCGTGCGCGCGGTCGAGGACATCTTCCGGGCGGACACCGATGACGACCGGCTTGCCAATGCGCGTCCCCAGGTTCTCCTTGATGTCGTTGGTGAGGCCGTCAATCGGCAACGGGACGCTGTAATTGTCGTGCGTCAGCATCAGTCTGCCGCTCTGCGATTGGAGGGTGCCGGCGACGAAGTTCATTGCCGGGGAGCCGATAAAACCCGCGACAAAGATGTTCGCTGGATGGTCGTAAAGGTCCTGCGGTGTCGAGAGTTGCTGCAATACGCCTTCCTTCATCACGGCGATCCGGTCGCCCATCGTCATCGCTTCGACCTGGTCATGCGTGACGTAGACCGTCGTGACCGCGAGGCGGGTCTGGAGTTTCGTGATCTCGGCGCGGGTCTGAACGCGGAGCGCGGCATCGAGGTTGGAGAGCGGCTCGTCCATCAGGAAGACTTGCGGCTCCCGGACAAGGGCGCGGCCGAGGGCGACACGTTGCCGCTGGCCGCCGGAGAGTTGCCGCGGCTTGCGCTGAAGGAGCGTCCGCAGGCCGAGCATGCCGCCCGCCTGCTCCACGCGCTGCTGAATTGCAGGCTTGTCGTACTTGCGCAACTTCAGCGCGAAGGAGAGGTTGTCGAAAACGCTCATGTGCGGATAGAGCGCGTAGTTCTGGAAGACCATCGCGATGTCGCGATCCTTCGGCGCAAGGTCCGTCACCCGACGATCCCCAATGAAGATCTCGCCAGTGGAGACCTCCTCCAACCCCGCAAGCATGCGGAGCGCCGTCGTCTTGCCGCACCCGGATGGGCCGACAAGAACGAGGAACTCTTCGTCATTGATCTCGAGATTGAGATCATTGACGGCGTACACATCACCGAATCGTTTGGTGATGTGGTCAAAGACGACACGAGCCATCGCGTTCCCTCCTCGATTTCCTGAACCGCGCTCGCCCCACCGAGCGGGCCTCTTCGATTGTCACACACTGAAGCAGATTTCTGTAGCGTGAGGGTAGAGGACGATGCCGGGTGCTGTCAAGAGGAACGGCCTGCTCGCAAAAAATCTGTGCGTCCGCCTATACGAAACTGAATGCAGAGATGCAGAGAACGCAGAGAGGTAAAAGAGAGTTCAATAAAGAAGATCGGAAGAGTGACGCCTCGTATGGCTGGGAGTCACTATTTCCTCCTCTCACTATTTTATTCTCTTCTCTGCGCTTCCATTCGGTTTCCCTGACCTTGCCGCGCGCGGGTGTTCTTGTTACGCTGCCCGTAGTGATGCGCGTGGTACGGTGAAGGAGTGACGGGTGATGGATGGACCGATTTCGTGGCGACGCGGTCTCGCGCGGACGCCGGATCCCTCCTTCTGGGAGCACGCCCGCTGGTATGACATCCACATCAACTATCTCGAACCGCACTTCGCCGCGATGGTCGCCGCGATTGTCTGGGCCGTGCCGCCGCTGCTGACGGATGCCTCGGTCGTAGATATTGGTTGTGGCGTCGGTACGCTCGCCTCGCGCTTCCATGCCGCCTACCCGGAATCGCGCCTGACGCTCCTCGATACAGACGAAGAAAACATCGAGACGGCCCAGAAGAAGATGGGCAAGGGCGGCACGCCTGCCGTCCCGCTCTGCTATCGCCTCGACCCGGACGCCCCCGCGCAGCCGCTTCCCGGCACGCCGTATGCGCTCGCTGTCTCCTCGACGACCTTCGGCGGCATCGTCGGCGAGGAGAGCACGGACGCGGTCTTCCGCACGCGCCTGAGTAATTTGCTCCGCATGGTCTATACCTCGTTGGAAGAGGGTGGCTGCCTGATTTACGGCGACTTTCTCAGCCACGGCCTCGGCGTGCGCGAGCACATCATCCTCCTCGATGAGGCGGGTTTTGCGGACGCTGAATGCGTCTGGCGAGATGGCGATCTCGTCGTCGTCGGGGGGCAGCGACGAAGGGCTGAGGGCTGAGGACTAAAGACTGTCGGCGCTGGCATGGATCAAACCTGACTGAGAATCTGCGCGCCGTGGCGCGTCACCATCACGGTATGCTCGAACTGCGCCGCACAGCCCCCGTCCACCGTGCGCACCGTCCAGCCATCCGGGTCAATCCGGTAGCGCGGCGACCGCTCGGCAATCACCGGCTCGATAGTGATGACGAGGCCCTCTTGCAGCGCCGGGCCGGTTCCTGCCTTGCCGACAAAGGGAATTTCGGGCGCTTCGTGCATTCGGTGGCCGACGCCGTGGCCGGTGAAGCCGCGAAAGACGCCGAACCCGCGCGCCTCGGCATACTGCTGCATCGCGTGGCTGATGTCGCCAACACGGTTGCCGGTGATGGCGGCGGCAATTCCGGCCTGCATCGTGCCACGCGCTGTTTCGATCAACCGTTGCCGCGCGGGCGATACCGCGCCGATGGCGACCGTAATCGTCGCATCGCCGCAGTAGCCATCGAGCAGCATCCCCGCATCAATGCTCAGCACATCGCCCGCGCGCAGTGGATCATCGCTCGGCACGCCGTGCATCGCGGCGTCATTGACCGAGGTGTTGATCGCGCCGGGGAAGCCTTCCTCGGTATGGAAGACGGGATCCGCGCCGAGATCGGCGATGTATGCCCGCGCGAAGTCGTCCATCGCGCGTGTCGTGACGCCCGGCTTCGCCATGCGGGCGAGATGCTTGAGGAGACGCGCGGTGGCGCGGTTCGCCCGGCGCAGGCCGTTGATGTCGGTGCGGCTCTCGATGACCATGCGGGTTCGTCCTTTGCGTGCGATCGTGGCGCCCGTTTCGTGGCACGATAGCACCGGACGAAAAAAAATGCACCGGTGAGGTCGGGAGCACCCCACCGGCGCGAGGGAAGAGGAGTGGAAGGGTTGTTCAGAAGGATTGGCGCGAGGGCGGGAGTAGCGCCACCGCGTTGTGTGTACCCTACCGCGCACACTGTACTCCGTTCTCCCACCGTATACGTGAACGAAGTATGAAGATCGGGTAATGGTTTTGGACAGCACATGCCCCACTCCGGTCGTTGTGCATTGCTTGACGCTGGCAAGTTGCCGCTGCTATGCTTCGCGCTAACAAGTGAACGCGGCTCGTATCCAGAGCGGTGGAGGGTAATCGGCCCGTTGAAGCCCGGCAACCGGTGGCATGCCTGTAAAGCGTGCGGCCACGGTGCCAACTCCTGCCCCGATGGGGCGAGATACGAGGGATGCCGGAGTGAGCCGCCGTCGCAGTGCAGCGTGACGGTGGTTATTGTCTCCGGCCCCGCATGGCGTGGAAGCGGATGCGTCCGTAGGGGAAACGCTCGCAGCGAATCGGGGCATGGTGGAAGCCCGAGGAACCGGAACCCTACCGGATATGCCCGCCGAGCTACCGGCTGAAAGAAGTTCGGCGTTCGATGTTCGGCGTTCGATGTTGTGGGATCGTTCCCACTCCGAACTCCGAACGCCGAACATCGCACTTCCCCAGGTAGGCTGTGTCGGTTCGCCCCCGATACCGGGCGAGGGTTGGGCGTGCATCTCTGGCGCGCCGTACCCGTCGAGGCTGTGGTCGCGAGGCCGCAGTGAACAGGGTGGTACCGTGAGCGTGTTCGTCAATCGCTCGCCCCGTGGGGTGAGGATTGGCGTTTTCGTTTTTTCGGATCGCACCCTGGTTCGGAGGTGAAGGATGCACCGTGTCGCGGTGACGAGCGCGGAACCCGCCGGTATCATCCGCGCGCATGACGAACGTTTCCCCCCATACCGAGCGGAGGGGATGGACCTTGCACATACCCGCTTCTATCTATTGCCGGAACAGTCGTTGCCCTTCCCGTTGGACAGTGGCGGCGCCCTCGGCGAAGTGACGATTGCCTATGAGACGTGGGGCACGCTCGCGCCCGCGCGGAACAACGCCATCCTCGTCCTCCATGCACTGACGGGCGGATCGCACGCCGGCGCGCACGCCGACAGCGAGACGCCCGCGCCAGAACCGTGGTGGGGCGATCTGATCGGCCCCGGTCGCGCGATTGACACGAATCGCTTTTTCGTCATCTGCCCGAATATTCTCGGCGGCTGCTACGGCAGTACCGGCCCAATGAGTGTTAATCCCGCGACGGGCCAGCCATACCACATGGCATTCCCGGCGGCCACGGTGCAAGATATGGTGCGAGCGCAGGCGGCATTGCTCGACGGGTTCGGGATTACGCGTTTGCATGCGGTCGTCGGCGGCTCGCTCGGCGGGATGCAGGCGCTCCAGTGGGGGGTAACCTATCCTGAAAGAGCAGGTGCGGTGATCGCTATTGGCGCGTCCGGGCGCTTCCATGCGCAGGGGATCGCCTACAACGAGGTCGGACGCCGCGCGATCATGGCCGATCCGCAGTGGCGGGGCGGCGACTACGACCCCGCCGATCCGCCGCGCGATGGCTTCGCGATCGCCCGCATGGTCGGCATGATTACGTACCAGTGCGACGAAGGGATGACGGCGCGGTTCGGACGTAATGCGGCGACGCGACCCTCGCGGCACGCGCCGTTCGCCGGCAAATTCGACATCGAGGGCTATCTCCATTACCAGGGGGATGGTATCGTGCGCCGCTTCGATGCGAATGCCTACTTGTATCTGACCCGCGCGATGGATCTCTTCGACCTCGGCAACGGTTTTCCTTCGTACACGGACGCGCTGCGTCGCCTGACGATGCCGACGCTGATGATCGGCATTAGTTCGGATATCCTCTTTCCCGCCGGGCATGTCCGCGCCATCGCGGAGGAGTTGCGCGCGCTCGGCGCACCCGCCCGCTATTGGGAACTCGTCTCGCCGGACGGCCACGACGCCTTTCTCAAGGAGTTCGCGCAGATGACGCCCGTCCTCCGCCGCTTTCTCCAGGCCGCCGACGAAGCGGGCTGATCCAAGTGGCCTGAGAGGGTTCAACCGAACCTTATACTCTTTCGGGGTAGATTTGGCGTGATGCCATCTGCGTAGGGACGATGCTTGAATCGTCCCATAGGCATCAAGTTAAGGATTTATCCTATCTACGTACTTGCTTTGCCGACCTCCGCTCTCCGTCAACGCTTGCGTGATACGCTCACGGAGCGCACAGTCGCTGCGTGTCTGGGTAGTCCGTACGTTTCGCGGCATGGACGTAGCCGTATGAGTCATGGGCCACCCGGTATTTGTGCATTCAGCGTGGCAAACGGCTACGTCCACGCGGGCTCCAGACGCGAGGGGTATTGGACCTCTCCTTCATACAGAGCATTGTTCCGAACATGCAAACCAAATATCCGCTAATCCTGGGTCCGTACTGGCCGACTCTGCCCGCCTGCAAGTGGCGCCGTCATGGGACCAAGCGTGCAAGGTCTAGCCCGGTTGGCGCAGTCCTGCGATGAGTAGGGCGACCATGCGTCGGGCGTCATAGCAGGGGTCGTTGTCGGCGCCGACGCAGAGGTTGCCGATACCGCGCATCAGTTCCAAGGCGTCAATATCGGAGCGGATCTCACCAGCGGCGGTGGCGGCCTCCAGCAGCTGCGTGCAGACCGGCACAAGGCGGTCGAGAAAGTATGCGTGCAGGGTGTCGAAACTGGCATTGTCCGGTTGCAGCACTGCGGCGAGGCCGTGCTTGGTGACGAGGAAATCAACGAAAAGGTTGATCCACTGTCCCAGCGCGGCACGGGGGGAGCGGCTACTCGCCAGCAGGGCAGGGCCCGCCTCCGCGCATGCCTCCACCTGATGCCGGTAGACGGCGATAATCAGGTCCGCGCGCGTCGGGAAATGGCGGTACATCGTGCCCATCCCAACTCCTGCTTTCGCCGCGATGTCGCGTACCGGGGCCTCGACGCCTGACGTCACGAAGACTGCGGCCGCAGCTTCCAGCAGCGTCTTCTCGTTGCGCCGGGCGTCGGCCCGTTTGCGCGGGGCCGTCCGTTCTGCGTCTCCGTTGATGGTTGTCACCGCGTCCCCTCATGCTGTGACCGGAATTTGACAAGCGGAGCATTGTTCCGTATATTTACGGAGCGGTGTTCCGCTTCTCTATGATAGCAGGTGAACGAGCCGCAACCAGGAGACTGCCGCACTTGCGTGATTTACTCGCTACCGACGCAGCAGAAAGGGACCAACGGACTATGACGCACACATCCTCGCCGTGTTTTGGCATCATGACCCCGCCGTCGCAGGTCGGCTATCGCGACATTGTGCGGGTCTGGCAAGAGGCGGACGCGATCCCGGCGATCGAGCATGCCTGGCTGTTCGATCACCTCTTGCCGATCGGCGGCGACCCGAACGGACCAATCTTCGAAGGCTGGACGCTGCTTTCCGCCCTCGCCGCGCAAACCGAACGGCTGCGTCTCGGGTTGCTCGTGACGAGCAACCGCTTCCGCCCGCCCGCGATGCTGGCCAAGATCGCCGCGACCGTTGATATTGTCTCCAACGGACGGCTCGAATTCGGCATCGGCGTCGGCTCACGGCCCAGTTACCCGCTAGCCCGGCGCGAGTATGAGGCACACGGCTTGCCCTTCCATGAGCCCGCCGTCGCCGTCGGTAGCCTCGCCGAAACGTGCACGGTGATCCGGCGATTGTGGACCGAGACCGAACCGTTCGACTTCCATGGCACCTTCATTGACCTCACCGGAGCATTCTGCAACCCCAAACCTGTCCAGCAGCCCCATCCTCCGATCGTCATCGGCGGGCGCGCTGCGAGCA
>JALYUS010000139.1 GCA_030853625.1 Chloroflexota bacterium | reverse complement strand
GTGACCACCTTCGTGCCCGTGCCGATACGGTAGTCCTGCTCCCCGAGGCTGCTCTCGGTCATCACCGTCTCATCCGTCGGGTCTTCGACACCAAACAAGCCATCGCCCGCCGGATCGTACACCCGTGCCCCGCCGCCGGACGCGGCGCCCTGCGTCGGGAGGACCATCCCGCCGCCGCCAGTCTGCCCTGCCGGGATGAGGTATCGCCACTCCGTCTGCTCGGTATTCTCGGCAACAATGAAATTCTGCTGCGCGAACTCGGGCATCGTGCGCACCTGGGCAGTGGTGAAGGCGAGGTGGAGGGTATGGTCAGCATCTTCCCGCGCGATCGTCTCGATCGGCACCACGTAGTCGTGGGTGTGGAACCGCCCGGTGCGCAGGATGAACGATTCGATCGTTTGTGTATGCGCATCAAGGACGAGTTGGTCAATCTTGCCGACCTCTTCGCGATCCGCGCTCCACACCGTCGCGCCCAGTTCGATGCTGTGGACCGTCGCACCCAGTTTCATCCGCATTTTCGGACGTTCCATCGGTTTCTCCACTCCTGCGCGGTATGGTCGGATTCAGCCGACCCCACCCGCGTATTCGGGACAGTACGGCCGCCCCACCCGCTCGCGTCGTGTATCCGTTCGCGCGCCGTCGCCCCCTCATTCCCCACCGTTCGTGGCGAGCGCCGCTGGCGCGTACTGCCGGATGGCCTGACCGATCCGCCCCGCCCGCCAGTCCGCGCCGAACTGCTCAAGTGGGATGAACCGGACGGGAAACCGATGCCACGAGAGCAGCCGCCAGCGCCACTCCGGCGGCTCATCCGGCGGCGTGGGCAGGATCAGTCCCTCGCCGCGCAGCCACCGCCCCGGCCCCGCGCCCCGACCGACCCGCTCGATGTCACGCCAGCGCACCGACGTGCTGCCGCTCCGCGTAGCGTAAACCAGCCGGGTGGCGCTGATCGTCAGCGAGGTGCCCCGCAGGACGCGGCTCCATGTCAACATCGCCGCCCAGAAGAGTGGATAGAGGAGCGTGCCAAAGAGGACCTTCCCCGCCGGTAATGACCGGAGGTGGATACCCGTGAATGTCCACCAGACGAGCGTGGTGACGAGGAACGTGCAGGACCAGAAGACGACGACGCGACGGCTGCGCCACGACGGATGGCAGACGATCTCCCCGCCGTTGACACTGACGGGTGTGGCGTTCGTCAGCATGCCTCCCTCGCCATGCTCTCCGCCGCAGGCGCTGCGACGGGCATTGCACCCGGTTCGTTATGTGCCGGGAGACGACGGCGCACAATTGCGATCTCGATGAGCGCGGAGAGGGCGAATAGCCCGCTGGCGGCGAGTCCCGCCGCGACGAATCGGCGTACGACGGTGCTGATGCTGCTCTTTTCCATGTCCGCACGCGCCTCCAGCCCGGCGCGCTGCGCGTGGGTGACGGTGATCGTCAAGGGGACGACGGTGCGCCCGCGCGGCTTGGGTCCCGGGCGGCGCCGGGGTGGGGATCGGTCGCCCTGTATCGTGGTCATATGATGTCTCCTCGCGTCGCGCATCCACCGAACGGTGCATGTCAGTCTGCGACCCAGGAGCGCTTCGCATCGCCTGCGCCGGGCGGCGCGGACCACAATGTCGAGGGTGTCGAGCGGGGGTCAAGAACTTGACATGATCAGGATACCACCTCTTTCCCCCGTCTCGTGTCATTTGAGGGTCAAAAAATGCTCGAATCAGATTGAATGTACAGACTTCTCTAGATTCTTCTCGGATTCGTGTGAACCGCTTCGTAACCTGTTACGCTGTGTGGGCAACGCTGATGACGACCAGGCGTCTCACGGCCAGGCGGCATTCCGCCCATCCTCGCTCGTGTCGTCTCCGCCAGCAGTTGCAGGAAGGGAGCCTGATGACGGCTCCACGCATCGCGCTTCTCGATAACGATCCCGCCGCCCTCTCCCTGATGCACGAACTGCTCACCAACGCAGGCTACCGCACCCTGCGCTGCCGCCCGAACGACGTAATCTCCGCCCACGCGCTGGTGAAGCACGCGCCACCCGCCCTCGTGATCCTCGACCTCTGGGTGGCGACGCACGATGGCGGCTGGGCATTCCTCCAGCACCTGTGGAGCGATAGGGATACCGCGCAAATCCCGGCGCTGATCGTCACCGGAGAGCCGGTGTTATTGCCGATGCACGCCGCGACGTTGCACGCGAAGCGTTGCTCGGTCGTGCGGAAGCCGTTCGACCGGCAGGACCTACTGACGGCGATTGCAACGATCCTCGGCGCTCCCCACCAACTGGATGTGGCCGATGAACGGCGACGAGCAATCACCGTATGATTTTGTATAGAAAGAGGAACCCTATTGTCTCGGATGCGCACACGCGATGTCATCCTGGCGGTCATCATCGCCGCCGGCTTCATCATCCACACCGTCGGTACCGACCGGGCCGCCCTCAGCACGAGCGGCCATGTTATTCTCGCCATCCTCGGCCTCGCCGTCGCCCTCGGCGCGGTCGGTACGATGATCTACGATCACGTCGTTGCCTACCCCATCGACACCGACCAGTCCACCGCAGTGCGCGAACCCGCCGTCGCGCACTTCCTCTTCCACGACACCCGCTCCGCGCCGCTCTGGCTCGCGGTGCGTCTCTACGTCGGCATCGCCTGGCTCACCGCAGGCTGGGAGAAGATCACCGGCAGCCCCTCGTGGCTCGCCAATGGCGGCGCGCTGAAAGGGTTCTGGACCGGCGCGGCGGCCATCCCAAAGACGGGCAAGCCGGCGATTTCCTACGATTGGTACCGCAGCGTCATCCAATACATGCTCGACCACCAGTGGTACGACTGGTTTGCGAAGGTAATCTGCCTGGGCGAACTGCTGATCGGCGTCGGGCTGATCGTCGGGGGACTAACAGGCATCGCCGCCTTCTTCGGGGCGCTGATGAACATGAGTTTCCTGCTGGCGGGCAGCGCGAGCACGAACCCGGTCCTCTTCACGGCGGCGATCCTGATTGTATTGGCGTGGCAGGTGGCAGGCTACTGGGGCGCGGATCGGTTCGTCCTGCCGGTGCTCGGTGCGCCGTGGCGCCCAGGGCTGATCGCCCGACGTAGCCGTGTCCCGGCTGGCGGACTATAAGGGCGACTCTCGCGCCCTTGCCTGCCACCACAAGATAATGAATGGAGGGCGCCCATCATGGATGCCCTCCGTCTCGTGCTGACCACCGATTGTTGGCTACTTTTTCGTGCGCTGCGCGAGCAGGTTAAGCGCGGAACCGGCCTTGAACCAGCCGATTTGCTCCTCGTTCATCGTGTGCTTGAGTTCCGCGAAGTCGCTCGTGCCGTCGCTGTGGCGGACGCGCATCATGACCGGCGCATTGGGGGCGAGGTCGCCAATCTCGGAGAGGTCAATGCGGTCGTCCTCACGAATCTTGTCGTAGTCGTCCGGGTTCTCGAAGGTGAGCGGCAGAACGCCCTGCTTCTTCAGGTTCGATTCGTGGATGCGCGCGAAACTCTTGACGACGATTGCCGCCGCGCCGAGGTAGCGTGGCTCCATCGCGGCGTGCTCCCGGCTCGAACCCTCGCCGTAGTTCTCGTCACCGACGACGACCCAGGGGATGCCTGCGGCCTTGTAGGCCCGCGCTACCTGGGGAATCGGCACGTTTTCCTCGCCGGTCAGGTCGTTGTGGGTCGTGCCCGCCTCGCCGGTGTAGGCATTGATCGCGCCGATGAACATGTTGTCGCTGATGTTGTTGAGATGCCCGCGAAAGCGGAGCCACGGCCCGGCGGGCGAGATGTGATCCGTCGTACATTTCCCCTTCACTTTGACGAGCACGGGCGCACTCAAGTAATCGTGGCCGTCCCACGCCGGGAAGGGCTGAAGGAGTTGGAGCCGCTTGCTGTTCGGGTCCACCTTGATCTCGATGTCGCCACCGTTCGCAGCGGGCGGGACGAAGCCCGTCGTGTCGGTCACGAAGCCTTCCGCCGGGAGGTCGGGCGCTTTGGCGGGCGGCTCCAAATGCCAGATGCTTCCGTCCGGCGCTTCCAGCGCGTCCGTCATCGGATTGAACGAGAGCCGACCGGCGAGGCCATAGGCGATGACGATCTCCGGGCTGGCGATGAACGAAAGCGTGTCCGGGTTGCCGTCGTTGCGGCGCGGGAAGTTGCGGTTGAAGGAGTTAATGATCGAGTTGCGCGGCTTCGGCTGCTCGGTGTTCGCCTGCGCGCCGGTGACGAGCGGCAGGGTAGCAAAATCGTCCCGCTGCCACTGGCCGATGCAGGGGCCGCAGGCATTGGCGAGCACTTTGCCGCCGATCTGCTCCAGCGTATCGAGTTGCCCGTCCCGCGCGAGGGTGGCGCGCACCTGCTCGGAGCCGGGGGTAATCATGAAGTTCGTTCGCATCGTCGCGCCGTGGTCAATCGCTTGCTGCGCGACGGCGGCGGCGCGCGAGATGTCCTCATACGAGGAGTTCGTGCAGGAACCGACGAGTGCGGCGGAGAGTTTGTCCGGATAGCCCTCCGATTCGACCGCCGCCGCGATCTCGGTGAGCGAGCGGGCGAGATCGGGCGTGTGCGGCCCGACGATCATCGGCTCCAACGTGCTGAGATCAATCTCGACCACGCGGTCGAAGTATTTCTCCGGCTCCGCCTCGACGGCCGGATCGGCGACGAGCAGGTCGCGGTTCGCCTTCGCGAGATCGGCGAGATCGGCGCGCCCGGTGCCCCGCAGATACAACTCCATCCGCTCGTCGAAGGGGAAGACGGAGGTCGTCGCGCCGTGCTCCGCACCCATGTTGCAGATCGTCGCCTTGCCGGTGCAGGAGATCGTCGCGCAGCCCGCGCCGAAGAACTCGACGATCGCGTTCGTGCCGCCCTTGACGGTAAGGATGCTGCACAGTTTGAGGATGACATCCTTGGGCGCCGTCCAGCCATTCAGTTCACCCGTCAGTTTGACGCCGATCTTCTTCGGGTACTTCACTTCCCACGGGAATCCGGCCATCACGTCTACGGCGTCCGCGCCGCCAACGCCGCTGGCGATCATGCCGAGGCCGCCCGCGTTCGGCGTGTGCGAGTCCGTGCCGATCATCAGGCCGCCGGGAAAAGCGTAATTCTCCAGCACAACCTGATGGATAATGCCGCTGCCCGGCTTCCAGAAGCCGAGGCCGTATTTCTGGGAGACGGACGAGAGGAAGTCGTAGACCTCACGATTCTCGGAGGTCGCGCCCGCGAGGTCCGGGTCCGCGCCGATGTGCGCGCGGATCAGGTGGTCGCAGTGAACGGTCGAGGGGACGGCGACATGCGGGATATTCGCCTGCGCGAACTGCAAGAGGGCCATCTGCGCCGTCGCGTCCTGCAAGGCAACGCGGTCCGGCCGCACCATCAGATAACTCTCGCCCGGCTTCAATTCCTGCCCGACGGGGTCATCGAGGTGCGTGAGGACGATCTTCTCCATCAAAGTCAGTGGCCGACCGAGCCGCTCGCGAATGATTGGCAGGTTCTTTTGCATGCGGTCATAGACGCGCGTCACCATCTCCGGTGTCGAGTCAATCTCTGGATAGACAGGGCGATCCACGGTTTCCTCCCCGCCGTTCGCCATACGCGAAACGGCACGATCACAAGCGCAAAACGCGGTACGCCACCGGCATGCATCATGGGAAACGCCGAGCGAGCCGCATCACCGATTTCTCCGTCTATTGTACACCGGAGATGAGGAATTTATTGAGAGGCGCCATACTGACACCGATCACGTCCGTTTCTGCTGTATCTATTTCCGCGCTCATCGTAAGAGAGCAACGGGTCAAGAGCGATGCGGGAATGCCGCGTCCATTCCTACCGTTGTGACCAATACGCGGGCGCGAACGTGTTGTTGCGTTTGTTAGGTATCTTTTGCAACAATGCGCGCTACGGATGCGTGGAGGGGCGAGTACTGATGGCGCAAATAACGGCACAGGGCACGACGACCGTGCTCGATCTGATTGGCAATACGCCGCTGATCCGGCTGACTCATCTCACGGAGCGCCTGCCGGGGAGCGTCACCGTCGCGGCGAAGGCGGAGATGCAGAATCCCGGTGGCAGCGTCAAGGATCGCCCCGCTCTGGCGATGATCCGGGACGGCATCGCGCGCGGCCTCCTGACGCCGGAGAAGACGATCCTCGATGCGACGAGCGGCAACACCGGTATCGCCTATGCGATGATTGCCGCCACGCTTGGCTACCGCGTCGAACTCTGCATGCCCGCGAACGCGAGCGAGGAACGCAAGCGCATCCTCGCGGCCTATGGCGCGACGCTCGTCGAGACCGACCCGGCGGCAGGGTTCGATGGCGCGATTCACGAGGTGCAGCGCCGCCACGCCGCCGACCCGGAGCGCTATTTCTACCCCGATCAGTTCAACAACGACGCCAACTGGCGCGCCCATTACGAGACGACCGGCCCGGAAATCTGGGAGCAGACGGGCGGCGCGGTGACGCACTTCGTGGCAATCATGGGCACGAGCGGCACTTTCACCGGCGCCGGCCGCCGCCTGCGCGCGTATAATGCGCGGATTCGGCTCATCGCGGTGCAGCCGGATAGTCCGGTGCATGGGATTGAGGGCACGAAACACTACGCCTCCGCCATCGTCCCCGGCATCTACGACCCGTCGCTCGCCGACGCTATCGAAGAGGTAAGCACCGAGGACGCCTACGCGATGGTCAAGCGGCTGGCGCGTGAGGAGGGATTGCTGGTCGGCGTCTCCGCCGCCGCGAACACCGTCGCCGCCCTCCGCGTCGCGGCCACGCTGGATGCGGGCACGGTCGTCACCATCTTCTGCGATGGCGCGGCCAAGTATCTCTCGCTCCCCTTCTGGGACGAAGATGCGGGAAGGGAATAAGCACAGAGATCGCAGAGGACACAGAGGACACAGAGAAAATAAAAAGAATGAAAGAGGAATAATCGTTCTTTGATTCCCTTGTATTTCTCTGTGCTCTCCGTGTCCTCTGTGTTCTCTGTGCTGAATCGTTGTCAGGAGTGAGTATGGCGTTGGTATGGACGAATGCGCTACGGGCGACGGTCTGTCGGCAGAGTGAGAGTGGCTATCCGGATGAGGTGTGCGGGCTGCTGATCGGCGTGGTAGAGGGCGATACGAAAGTCGTGCGCGAGACCGTGCCGGTCGAGAACGCCTGGGAGCAGGTGGATGAGCGTCGGCGGCGTTTCCAGATCGGGCCGGAGGTGATCGCGCGGGAGGAGCGCCGGGCGCGGGAGGCGGGCATGGCGCTGCTTGGCTTCTATCATTCGCACCCGGACAGTGAGCCGCGCCCTTCCGAGACGGATCGCGACTTCGCCTGGCCGACCTATTCCTATATCATTCAGGGCGTCTACAAGGGCATCGCCCTCGATCTCAAGTCCTGGGTGCTCAAAGCCGACCGCTCCGGCTACAATGAAGAGCAGATCATCGAGCGTGGGTAGAGAGCAGAAATTGAGCGCAGAGGACACAGAGGACACAGAGGACACAGAGAAGAATAAAGAAGATACAGGTATTCCCTCTCTGTGCTCTCTGCGTCCTCTGCGCTCTCTGCGTTAAGTGTTTCAGTCCAATATGGAGGCGTGATATGGCAGAGAATGTGACGATTTTGATTCCGACGGCGCTCCGGCAATTCGCCGGGGGCAAGGAGCAGGTGCAACTGGCGGGAGGCACGGTCGGTGACGTGCTCGGCCAACTGACCGGGGAGTACGCGGACCTGAAGAAGCACCTCTATAACGACAGCGGCCACCTGCGCTCGTTCGTCAACGTCTACCTGAACGACGAGGACATCCGCTATCTCCAGAAGGACGCGACGCTCGTCGCCTCCGGCGATACCGTGACGATTGTGCCCTCGATCGCGGGAGGAACCGCGACGTTGGAAGACGTGGAACTCTCGGCGGACGAGATCGGGCGGTATAGCCGCCACCTCATCATGCCGGAAGTGACGCTGGCGGGGCAGAAAAAACTGAAGCAGGCACGCGTCTTGCTCGTCGGCGCGGGTGGCCTCGGCGCGCCGCTCGGCTTATACCTGACGGCGGCGGGCGTCGGCCACCTCGGCATCGTGGACGCCGATGTCGTGGATTCCTCGAATCTCCAGCGGCAAGTGACCTACACGACCGAAGACATCGGCATACCGAAACTGGAAGCGACGAAGCGGCGGCTAACCGCCCTCAACCCGTATACCGCAATTACGACCTTCGAGACGCGCCTGTCCAGTGAGAACGCGCTCGACATTTTCAAGGAGTACGACATCATCGTGGACGGGACGGACAACTTCCCGACGCGCTACCTCGTCAATGATGCCTGCGTGCTCCTGGGCAAGCCGAATGTCTATGGCTCGATCTTCCGCTTCGAGGGGCAGGTCTCGATCTTCTACGCGAAGGA
>JALYUS010000107.1 GCA_030853625.1 Chloroflexota bacterium | reverse complement strand
ATGATGACCTTCTCGACCCCTAATTCGGATCGCTCCGCGCGCTCCCATACCCGTTGTATTGTCGCACTGACGAGCAATTCCTGCACGGTCGTGTTGCAGTTCGCGATGTCAATGACGCGCAGTTCGCGATCGGCGAACGTGCCGTCGCAGCGCGGCAAATCGCCATAGTTGACGAGGTTGCGCGCGAGCAGGCCACCGCATTTGTTCGTCAGATTGCTGATCCGGTTCTTTGCTTTGAGGATCGTGAACCGGTGGTGGTCGTTCCATGTCTGCGGCTTCTTGCCATCGTCGCCTTCCGTGTTCAGATAGTCCATAATCTCGCGCATCTTCTCCTCGAAGCCCTTGACGGTCTGCACGCGCTGCTCGCGGAGATCAGAGAGGAAGCCGAAGAATTTGTCGTCCAGATCGCCACCCTCGAAGACGCGGTGCGGGTAGCGCAGCACTTCCTGAAGGTTCCAGAGGATCGGGTAAACGCAGTCGGTTTCGTGCCGCGCGGTGCGCAGCGTGTTGAGGGCGGCGTGATCGAATGTGCCATCGAGATTGATCTGGTCGCCGTGCTCGTTGTGCGGCTCACCGCCCGGTTTATAGGGCGCGAAGATGCGCAATCTGTCTACCGGTGCGGGCGACATCGCCATCTTTTCATACATCAGGCGGTCGAGCGGTGTCGGCATCTTGACGCCGCGCCCGGCGAGCGCCTCCGCCTCCTCCGGCGCGACGTAGGCGGCTTTGTCGAGCCAGAGGAGGTCCGGCCCTTTGACATTGAACATCAGCGCGGCGACTGATTGCGGCGATTTTTGGAAGACGCTGCTGATGACGAAGAGGGCGTGGCTGGTCTTCGTCGCGAGGCCGGACTGGCCCGTCCAGTTCGCATGGCCCGCCTCGGGGCCGAGCAGGTAATCACTGTCCACATCCACCGGCGTGTGCTGGAAGACGAGGCGGCTGCCGTCGTCGGTCTGCTCGAAGATTTCTTGCCCGTCCTCGTCGCGCGCCGCGTTGCCGTTGCGGTGCAGCAGCACGGGGATCGCCGTACCGCTGTATCCCTCCTTACCGAGGGCGAGGCGGATCGCGTCGGGCGTTGCGTAGTAGACCGGGCCGCTGCGGGGCGGGCGGCGCGAGCGGACATCGTCCCGCAGGTGGCGCGAGGCGAGCACGCGGCAGGTGAAGACGAGGATTTCGGGGCGGGTCGAGGCGAGCGCCGCGCCGATGTCCTCCTCGCCCTGGTAATCGAAGTAATCATCGAGGAACGTCTTGAGATCACCGTATCGCTGCGGCTCATCGAGAATGCCGATCACCGCCGCTTCCTCGCTGAAAGCGACGACGATATGCCCGATGTCGAGGGCGAGCGCGGCGGCGGGCGTATCGGCTGCCCAAAAGGAAAATTCATGTGCGGCGGCGGGGTTCTTCTCGCTGGTGACGACGCGCCCAATCGGGCCGGTGCGCGTGTCAATCAGCGCCTCGAAATGGGCGACAAGGGACGGGGCATCCATCAGGCGACCTCCCGCAGATAGCGACGGAGCGCGGCAGGCACGCCGAGGAGCGCGCGCTCGAGTTTCACTTTCAGGATGCGCTCGGCGATATGGATCGGATACAGCAGGGTCGGCCAGCGATCATCGTTCGTCGCACGCGGCGTCCGCTCGGAGAAGATGAGGTGCGAGAGGGCATCATAGGCGCTGGCGTCGGCCGTCTGCGAGGGCGCTTCGATCCGTGCGAGGCCAAAGAGCGGATCGGCGCCGGTCGCCTCGTGCATGCGAAGATACCAGGTGATCGGCCGCAAACCGCCGGATACCTCGCGCTGGAAGGCGCTGCTGCGATGGCCGACCGGCATGCGGAGCAAGTCCGTCATCTCGGTGTTGGTGAGGTCGAACCGGCTGTGCCGCTTGATGAGACCGACCGCATTGCCGATGTCCGCACGGGTCAGCGAGCCGTCCATAATCAGCCATCCCTCACTGCCATCGGTGCGTTCATCCCATGCCTGGAGCACGGTATATTCGCACATCTCGCGCACGCTGCTGACGATGGGTCGGATGCGCGATTGCAGCGCGATGAAATCGCCATCATGCGGCGTACCGGTCGCCGCGCCGTCGGCGGTCTGGACCGCAAGCCCCGTGCGGGTGAAGGCATCATACAAATCGTCGGCGAGCGCGTCATTGGTGGCCGAGGCGAGAATGATGCTGCTCGCGATACGCGTCATGCCGGGCACGGCCCGGAAGACGCCATCCTGCGTCCGCCGCTCGATCACCCCCGCGACGACGACGACGAGCGCGAGCGCGTTCATGCCGCACCACCCGATCGGCAAGGTACGCTGCACGCCATCGAGAAAATAGCGGACGCGCGCGGTCGTCCCGGCTGGTCGGGCGGTGGGAAGCGGAATGATCGAGAGGTGCGCGCCTTCGAGATGGGTGATGTTTGGGCCACCGCGCTCGCGCGTCTCATCGCCATCGGCGGGGACGAGATCGTGTTCGAGGCGCAGTGCGGCCGGCGTCGCGACGAAGGGCAAGCCGCCCGCGCGTAACGATGCCAGTGCTGCCGTCAGTTGTTCACCGAGTGTCAGTGTGTTGGTGTGGATAGACATTTTGTGCATGCTCCCCGACATGAACGGACACCCAAGCATAGCACGTATGTACTACACTCGCAAGCGGATGCGAGCAGCTCTTTTCGGCGGAAACGCCGAGATGGAAAAGCATCTTGACAGCGGCGCATCCGTGCCGTAAGGTGATGCCACGCTGCGGAGGCGTAGCTTAGTGGCTTAAAGCGCTGCCCTGTCAAGGCAGAGATCGCGGGTTCGAAACCCGTCGCTTCCGCCAAATCTTCATCCGGGCCGCTAGCTCAATTGGCAGAGCAGCTGACTCTTAATCAGCGGGTTACAGGTTCAAGTCCTGTGCGGCTCACCACCCTTTCCCGTGATATAGCAAGGAAAACGGGCCGCTGGCTCTCCGCAGACAGCGGCCCGTAACGGTGCCTTAATGCCTGACGCAACGGCAATGGACGGAGTAGTCCATTGGCCGCACGACGCCCATGCTCCTCGGCCTCTTCTCGCTCGTGACCGTGCCCGCCCATCCACATCTGAGGGAGCAATCCGGTCCGATCCGACACGCAGCGTGGTATCACAAGCGGGTGCCGACCGCGAGATGGGGAAAGTCGAGCTTAGGCGACACGACGATCAACGGCATCTTCTACTTGACGGTGAACGGGCCGCAGGCAGTGGCACGGGCGGCGGCATTCTCGCCCAAAGAGAACAATCAGGCACGACGCGTGACGGGGCAGAAGGGTACAGCGGTGACGGTGCGGTCGGGTGCGGTTGAAACGACAGGCAATCTCGGCTCGCTGGCATATCTCGTCGCGACCGTCGGCCTCCTGCGACAACGCGGACGCGAAGAAGGCGAGGGAGGCAACGCGTTTCTCTAACCATATCCCTTGAGAACCCTGCCCAACTACATCGGCCTACTGCACATACCGATCTGGGTGGGTGCGCGCAATGTAGACGCCATCCGGCTGATACCACTCGACCCAGCGCGCAGGCTCGACCAGATAGAGGGATTTGCCCGTCTTGCCCGGGATCATCAGGTACTGCTGGCAGCAATAGAGGACGATGCGCTCCGGCTTGCCGAGATTCAGATCGGCCTCGGTCGCCTGGGAGAGGCGCGCCGTGTCCGTCGGTCGCTCGTGATAGCCGAAGGCGGGCTGGGTGAGGTACGGGCAGACACGCAGGGCGTAGCGGGCGCACTCCTCGTGGAGCGGGCTGTCACTGAAGACGCGATTCTGCACGCACGCCGGAGTGCCGATGAAATAGATCGTCCGGTAGAGCGGCTTGCCGCAGACGTTACATAATCGCTCGCTGGCACACCGCTGATGGTTGTGCATATTGACGACGCGCAAGTCTACCTTGCCGTCTGCGGGCATCCCCCCACGCGGTTGCACGGTGAAGAAGACGGGATAGCCCCGGTCGTCGCGCGGCAGATCGCGCATCTTCGGCGGGAGCGGTTCGTCGCGCCAGTTCCGCAGCGGTGGAG
>JALYUS010000100.1 GCA_030853625.1 Chloroflexota bacterium | reverse complement strand
ATAAGGAGGCCGATCTGGTCAATATGCCCGGCGATCAGCACGCGCGGCCCGGTCGCGTCCGCACTGAGGCGGGCGATGCTGTTGCCGCTCATGTCCGTCCGCACCTCGGCGGCGTGCCGCTCGGCGTACTCCCGCCAGACCCGCGCGGCGGGCGCCTCGAACCCAGACGGCCCCGGCGTCTCCAACAGTTGCCGCAAAAAAACCAGCGACTCGTCACGCATGATGGCTCACTTTCTGACACGAACCGCCAATACTGCCCAGAGGGCGCCCGCAGGAACGCCAGGAAAGGACGCGAACGCAGAGTTCACAGAGGACACAGAGTACGCAGAGAAGAGAATAGGAATTTATTCTCTGCGCTCTCTGCGCGCTCTGCGTTAAATTCTTGTTCCTCTTGGCGCTCTTGCGGGCGCCCTCTGGGCAGTATTGGCGGTTCAAAACCTTCCCTACTCCGGCATTGGGTTGCTGCGGCCGACGATCTGAGCGCGGCTGCCGGCCGGATCGAAGAACCAGAAGAGGCGATCACCGGCGGGCGTATCAACGGGCGGCTCGGACGTGACGCCCGTCGCTTTGATCTTCTCCATCAGTGTGTCGAACTCCGCGAGCGGGACGCTGAAGGCGAGATGGTTCGGCGGGTTCAGCGTCTCGTTGTCGTAGAAGAGGAACTCGATCCGCCCGCCGCTCCCATCAGAAACAAAGGCGACATTGGGCATCTCTCGTACCGTCTGCCAGCCGAAGACGGACTGATAGAAGTTGACCGTCGCCTCACGCTTCGCCGGTGGGACCACGATGCCGACATGCTCCAGACGGTACGCTGCCATGCTTTCCTCCCGTTTCGCTTGTTGCCGCGCTGCACCAGGCACAATCATACACTCCCCATCGTGAAATTGGCACCGTACGATCCGACCTGGATAGCGCGGGGAAAACGTTTGATGTACTCTCCAACGGTCGGAGGATCGGTATGTGGCAGCGAAGGGACGAGTGTGGAGCGACTTGCAGACCTTTTCACGACCGCAGGCGCGCTCGCGGATACGAACGGCGACGGCTACGCGGACGACATCGCGCTCCGTTTCATCGCGCCCGGCGCGCCGACGGCGTGGGAGTGGTGCGCGCTGGCCGATCTCGCGGCAGTCCTCGGCCTCCACGTCACGGGCTTTTCGCCGCCGCTCGTCGTGGATGCGTGGGACGGCCCGACGTTGCTGCTCGATCCGGATGACGATGCAACACTGCCTGCCGGTACGGGGCGTATCACGCTTGACGGCGCGACGCTGATCGTGCGGGGAGGGGATGCGGCGGGGCGAGCGGCAACTCTCCGCGCCCTCGCGCAGGGATCGCTCCCGGACGCAGCAGAATGGCAGGTCATCACCGCGCAATACCCGGAGCCGACGCCGCAGCCTGTGCCCGCCAACCCCGGCCCGCCACCGATGCTGGATGATCTCTGTATGATGCGGGGAGATGCCGACCGTTTCCCCGGTCTCTTGATTGATGCGGACCATGACCGGCTGCCAGATGATACGTGCTCTTCGTTCGTCGTTCTCGAAAACATATCCCGCGAGATGGGTGCTGCGCTTGTCGATGCGTCAGCCCACCTCGGTGTCGAGACGGCAGGATTGACTGTGCCGCTCTGCGCGCCCATTGATCTCGGCGCGGCAGTGCCGGTACTGATCGGGGACGCCGCGCCGGGCGGTGTACGCGGCGTGCAGCCGTTCCTGCACCCGCTGGACGATGGACGCACGGCAGTCATCGTCGCGGGGGAGACGGAGGCAGAAACGGCGGCGATGCTCCGCGCCCTCGCCGACGACACGCCGACACGCGCGGCGTTTCCCGCCTTTGCCGAGCCGCAACCCGCGCAGGAGATCATCTGGTCGTGGGAGTGGCAGGGACAAACAGAGCGTGATCTGTTGATGGAGTCGGCACGCATTCTGCTTTCATCGCGATCCGAGAAGACGCCGTGCGATGTGCTGGCGCAGGTGAGCGAACCCGCCGAACAGCGTGCGGCGATCCGGGATGAAATTGCCGCGATGCTCCCCGCTGGCAGTGCGGTGACGATCCTGCCCGTCCACCATGCGGGGCGGGTATGGTTGGAGGAGATCGTCGCCCCTGCCGCGAAGGCGTGCATCGGGCTGGATGCGCTCGACGTTACCTGTCACCCGTTGATCTTGCCGGACGACACGCCGTGCCGTGATCTGTCGATTCGCTGGTTGCAGGAGTGCTGGCCTGCGGATGAATTGATTGCACCCACACTCGGTCTGCCGCTCGAGCGGGTGCGTATAGCGCTCGGCGCGGTGAATCAGGCGGCAATCTACCGCGTCCGCGCGCTTGATGCCACAGGCACAACAATCGGTGAATGGGCATTCTCGCCCCAGTGGTACGCCCGACCATTCCTGCCGGGATTCAAGGAGCAGGGTATCGTTCACGTCGCGACGGGTGGTCTCTCGATCCGAGTAGCGGGCGGCGCCTATTATGATGCGGTCCCAACTGATCTCGACCGCTTCTGGGATGTGTGGCAAGACGAGGCATTGCCGCAGATACGCGAATTTGTCACAACGAATCATGCGGCGGGCGGGAAGCAGCCGTTCTTCGATGAACTGCGTGTCGAGGTCTGGGTGAGCGAGCCGGAGTACGCGCTCGGCGTGCGGGAGGAACGCGAATCGCCCGCCGAAGGGCTGGCGGAGGACATTTACTTCAACACACTCGATTACTTCCACGAACTCGGCGTGCAGACGACGGGTAAGCCGTGGGATGAGCCGGGGCAGATCGTGCCGCTCGTCCATGTCTCTCCCGGCGAACCGCCGCGCGCGAAGGTGACACTGCTGCGATACGACACCGCGAAGACGACGTATGCGCCGGTTCCGGTGGAGCGGCGATCAATGGGCGTGGCGATGGACGAGGTCGTGACAGGGACGAATTTGCCTGGCCTGCTGGCATACGTCAACGATCTTCCCGGCGTGACGGTGCGCGATGTCGAGCGGTCGTACCGGGGGCGGACGATCGCGGCGATTGAGGTCGTCAAGCCGGACGGCGCGGCGGTGCGCTCGCGGACGAAACTGGCGGCGATCAAGCCGACCCATTTGATCGTCGCGCGGCACCATGCGAACGAAGTAGCGAGCACGACCGCCGCCCTCCGCTTCGTCGAACTGCTCGCGACCGATCCGGCGATGATGCCACTCCTCGACCGGTGCAATGTCGTCGTCATCCCGGACGAGAACCCGGATGGCACGGCCCTCCACGCCCTGCTGATGGCCGAGCATCCGACATGGAAGCATCACGCGGCGCGCTACAACGCGGTCGGCGTCGAATTCAGCAACCACATGAGCGATCCCGACACGATCTACGGTGAGGCGCGCGTGCGGCCCCGGCTGATGCGCGAGTGGCGGCCCGATGTGATTACCGATAACCACGGTGTGCCGTCGCATGAGTGGTGGCAGCCGTTCGCGGGGGGCCAGAACCCGCCACGCTTCCGCATCTCGTACTGGCTTTGTCAGGCGCTCATTTACGGCATCTGTCGCTACTTGCCGGACGCACCGCACGCCGATTTCTCGGCAGCGATGCGCGAAACGGTCTCGCGCGCCATCGCGGCGGAATCCGATCTCGCGGCGGCGAACGCAATCTACGCCGAGCGATACGCGCGCTGGGGCCATCAGTACGTCCCGGAAATGTTCCCCGCGACCTATCATGGCGACATGCTCTGGTTTTTCAACGCGCTCGACATCACGCCCGCCACGCCGCCACGCGACATCGCGCTGCGCGAGCCGCACATGGTCTCCGCCTCCTGGGTGACGGAGGTCATTGACGAGACGGCGCAGGGCGCGCATCTCGCCCTCGTCGCGAAGGCGCATCTGACAGCAAATCGTGCTCTGACGCGGATGATGGCGGAGAACGCGCCGCCCGTCGCCTTCTCCGCAACGCCGCTTCCCGGTGGCCGCGTCCATCGCCGCCTCCATCGCATGCGCCCGCTACCCGCCCCGGCGATCGAGATGGAGAGATGAACGATCCGGCATTGATCGGCTTCCGGCGGATGACGATGGACGATCTGCCGCTGCTGTACCGCTGGATGCAGACGCCGCATGTGCTGGAATGGTGGTTTGGTGGCACTGCTCCGTCGTACGAGGCGGTTGTCGAGGAGTATGGACCGCCGATCCGGGGCGAAGAGCCGACGGACTCCTATTTCATCCTTTTAGGGGATCGGCCCATCGGTTATATCCAGACCTACCTGATTCACGACTACCCGGAGCATGCTGCGCTCGTGGACACAGACGAAAGGGCGGCGGGTGTGGATGTGTTCATCGGGGAGACAGACTATCTGCACAAGGGGCTTGGCAGCCACATCCTCCGCGCCTTTCTGCGCGACATCGTGTTCGGCGTGGGCGATGCGACGAGTTGCATCATTGATCCGAGCGAGGCGAATCGGATCGCTATCCGCGCGTACGAGAAGGCGGGCTTCCGCTATCTCAAAACGATTCCATCACCCAATGAACCGACGCCGGAATACCTGATGCGCATCGCGCGCGCGGATGTGCTCGGTGCATGATGGCATGATGGCAACAATTGTGCGCGCGATGCCGAGAGTGACGTAAGATAGCGGCGTGCCGCGCGGAGCGGCATCAATGCGGATGCGGTGGGGCAGCGTGGCCCTGCGGAACGTACGAGAGGAGCGGGCACAAAAATGCGGAGCGTGACAACGAAGCGCAGTGTGGGCGGTCTCGTTGCCTTTGTGATCGGGTTGGGCGCTACGATGGTGCTCGTGATTGGCGCGCTGGTCGTCGGCAGTGGTGGCCCGGCGCCGTTCGTGACCGCCGTGCCGGTCGGTGGGGGCAGCGCGGTCGCCGGGGGCAGCGCGGCAGCGGGTGGTTCGGATCAACCGGCGCCCGCCGGTGACACCGCTATCAATTTCGTCGAGAAGGACTTCGCGATCGCGATGGACAAGTCAACGATCAAGGCGGGTTCGATCACCTTCAATATCAAGAACAACGGCCCCTCACCGCACAATATCGGTGTGACGAAGCAGAGCGACGCGAGCAAGGGTAGCGGCATCACCGGCCCGGTCATCAAGGACAGCGACACGATTGATCCGGGCAAGACGACCTCGATCACCGTTGATCTCCAGCCCGGCGTCTACAACATCGTCTGCACCGTTCCCGGCCATGTGCAACTCGGCATGATTATGACATTGACCGTGCAATAACCGGTTCTCTCCGCTATGCGTGCGCCGCGAACTGATCCATGATCGTCGCGGAGTATTTGATGCCCCGCAGGTAGTGAGAGAGCGTGATGAACTCGTCCGGCGCGTGGCCGTGCCAGTCCGGCGGGCCGATCCCCGTCCCGGCGGAGGGAATACCGCCAAGCCGTCCGCCCAGCCAGACACCCTGGCGGCCCGATGCATCGTGCGTCGGTCGGATGCCCGGCTCAACGTCGTAGACCTGCCGCGCGGACGCGATAATCACTTGCGCGAAGGGCGTGTCGAGCGCGGTGCGCGACGGTTCAATCGAGCCCATATCCTCGATCTCGAAATCGGCGCAACCGTGCGCGTCGAGGTGGCGGCGCAACGCGGCCAGTACGGTCGCCGGGTCCTGATCCGCGACCAACCGGAAATCGAGGCGGCAGGCTGCCCGGCTCGGCAGGACGGTCTTATGCCCCTCGCCCATCCAGCCGGTCGCGAAGCCGGCGATGTTGCACGTCGGGGTGAAGAGCAACCGCTCCAGCGCCGCCGTCCCACTGACGCCGCCGAGGAAGCGACCCACGCCGAGCTCGCGCTGTTGCGCCGCGTCGTCCCATCCCGTCCGCGCCAATGCCGCGCGCTCGACGGGCGTGATCGGGCGGATCGGGGCGTAGAAGCCATCGAGCGTTACCCGCTCGTCCGCGTCCTTCAGCCCGGCAAGCGCCCAGACGAGCCGCCACGC
>JALYUS010000081.1 GCA_030853625.1 Chloroflexota bacterium | reverse complement strand
ATCGTTTCGTGCTGGGAAACGATCAGCCTTATCAACTCGTCACGGCTGGCGTTCTTCAGGTCGATCATCCACGCAGCATACCCCGTCCCCTCATTCCTGAACAGATACGAGAACAGTCACTGCTGGTATCACGTGGAATGGATGCGTATACTCATGGTGGCGCGGCAACTCATCATCCTGCCCCATCGTTCTGCCGACCACCGACTGCCGACTGCCGACTACTGAAACGGAGTTACCCGATGTCGCTCGCTCGTACCGAGACCCCGCTGGCGAAAACGGGGTTCATCCTTGCCAATGGGCTGCGCATCCGCACTGCCGCCTGGCCATCCGATGGCTACCCCGCCGTCTTCGTGCATGGCCTCTCCAGTGGCTGGCAATCCTGGCTGCCGCCACTCGCCTACCTCTGGCCAACGCTCTCCGTGACGGCAGTGGATTTACGCGGTCATGGCGATTCCGACAAGCCGGAAACGGGCTACACGCTGACAAACTACGTGGCAGATGTCTGGGAGGCAATCGGCAAGATGCGGCTGAAGCGCCCGCCCGTCCTGATCGGCCATTCGCTCGGTGGGGCGATTGTGCGACGGATCGCGGCGGATCATGCGAACGCACTCGCCGCTGTCATCGTCGAGGACAGTGATCTCTGGGGTCTCGAAGGAGGGGCGCCGGAACAGCGGCGCGCCTTCGGGCAACAATGGCTGGAGAATGTGCGCCGCCCATTGCCCGAACTGATTCAGACGGAGATGAATCGCAACCCACAACTCTCCTACCGCGAAGCGATGGAGCGGGCGACGCGCGTCACGAATACTGCCGATGGCGTCTTCCTCGATGCGGCGGAAGGCGTCGCACTTGCCGCCGGGGAGACCTACGACGATCTCCTGCCGCGTATCATCTGCCCCTTCCTGCTCGTGCGCGGCCTGCCCGAACTCGGCGGCGCCGTGCCGGAGGCCGCTGCTGCCCGTCACAAGGAATTGATCCCGGACGCGACCGTCGTCACGGTGCCGAACGTCGGTCACAGCGTCCACGGCCAGCAGCCCGAAGCCTTCTCCGCAGCCGCCCTCACCTTCCTCCGCGCACATGGCATCATTGGGGACGAAAGCAAATAAACCGGAGGCGCAGAGGACACAGAGCACCACGAGAGGGTCTTTATTCTTCTCTTCTCTGTGTTCTCTGCGTCCTCCGTGCGCTCTGCGTTATGCGTTTTTCTGGCGTCCTGGCGGTTTAACTCCTTATGGAAGGGATCGCGATGCGAGTAGTGAATGGTGAGGATGCGGAATTACTGGCTAAGTACGAGGCGGCGGTTGGGTATCTCGAATCGTTGCTGAAGTGGCACACGACGCGCCCGGCGGGGTACGATCCACAGGTGCATCTCTCGCGGGAGCGGATGTTGCTGCGCCGTTGGGGCGATCCGCATCTTCGTTACCCCACCGCGCATATCACCGGGACGAGCGGCAAGGGTAGCACCGCCGCGATGCTCGCAAGTATCCTGCGCGCGGCGGGCCATCACACCGGCCTGCATACCTCGCCCTATTTGCAGGCCTACACCGAGAAGATTCGCCTCGATGACGCCTATCTCCCTATTCCCGAACTGGTCACACTCGTGGACGAGTTGCGCGATCATGCCGCCGCGATGGAGGCGGAGGGGGTGCATGGTCCGCCATCGTATTTCGAGGCGACCGTCGGTATGGCCCTAACCGCTTTCGCGCGGCATGGGATGGATGCCGCCGTTGTGGAGGTCGGCATCGGCGGGCGGCACGATTCGACGAATGTCCTGACACCGCACGTCTCGGTCATCACGAATGTCGGCTTCGACCACACGGGCATCCTTGGCTACACGCTGCACGACATTGCCTATCAGAAGGCGGGGATCATCAAGCCGGGCGTACCCGCCGTCACCGCAACGACCGCGCCGGACGCCCTCGCCGTCATCCGCTATGAGGCGGAGGCGTACGGCGCGCCGCTGACGACGGTACATGTCAACGACGCCAACGCGCCGCCCGACGCGATGCACGCGACGATCCACGCGCTCGGCCCGGACGGCGCGACCTTCACCGTGCGGCACGGCGACTGGCAATTGGCGGACGCCCACATCCGCATGCTCGGCGCGCATCAGGTGACGAATGCCGCGACCGCTGTCGCCGCCGCGCGGATGCTCGATGCGTCCGGGGTTGCGGCGCCGGACGACGCGATCCGCGCGGGGCTGGAAAGCGCCTTCTTCCCCGGCCGGTTGGAGGTAATGCAGCGCGGCCCCGGCGTGCCGACCGTCGTCATTGATGGCGCGCATAACCCGGACAAGGCGCGTTCGCTCGTCGCGGCCCTCGGCGCGCTTTTCCCCGGCAAGCGGGTCGTGCTCGTGCTCGGCATGGTGGCGGACAAGGATACGACGGCGGTATTGGATGTCGTCGCGCCCATCGCCGCCGCGATCATCACGACGCAAGCGCCGATCATCAATCGTGCTGTCACTCCGGCGGCGGACCTGGCAGAGCAGATTCGCGCGCGTGGCACTCCGGCGGAAGCGGTACCGGATCCCGAAGCAGCGGTGAGCGCCGCGCTCGACCGTGCCGGGCCGGACGACCTCGTCTGCGTCACCGGCTCGCTCTACCTCGTCGGCGCCGTCCGCCGCCGCTGGATCGCCACCGATGATGTCGCTGTCCGCGCCACGAGTTTGCCGTAGTCATGGAGTGGCACTCCATCCGAAATACGCATATGCGGCGCGGAACGATGTCAAGAAGGAGATTCTCATAAAGGTAGGACTTACGCGGTTCAACAGGTGAAGTCCGGTGGAGCAGGCTGATGAACATAACGACTGCATCGGGTAACTGTTGGTGGTGGCAGGCTTCCAGCCTGCGGGTCACTCAGGCTGGAAGCCTGCCACCACCAACAGTTGCCCGATGCAGTCGTTATGTTCATCAGCCTGCTCC
>JALYUS010000074.1 GCA_030853625.1 Chloroflexota bacterium | reverse complement strand
CAGTTACAGCGCGGCCTGGCGATCATCCTCGGCGACATCGGCTACGGCAAGACGACGATCAAGGTCGCGCTGCTCACCGAGTTGCAGCGCGATCCCGCCTTCGAGATCGCCATCATCAATAACCCGCGCGATTGCCGGACGGATGTCCAGTTCCTGCGCGGCGTGCTCACGCAGTTTGGCCTCCGGCCGGATGGCCGGAGTGGTCTCGAATACACCAATCAGTTCCTCCAATTCCTCGAAATGATGCATGTTCAGGCGCGCCGCGTCCTGCTCGTCATTGACGAAGGGCAAAATCTCTCCGGCACGCAGTTGGAGATCCTGCGCACCTTTCTCTCATTCGAGACGCCGACGGCCAAACTGATTAATGTCGTGATTTTCGCGCAGAACGAATTGGAGGACAAAATCGTCCGCAAGCGGAATCTCGCCCAGCGCGTCGGTATGGATCACAAACTGAATCCGCTCAACCGGCGTGACACGGCCGGTCTGATTGCTCATCGGCTGACGGTCGCCGGGCTGCCGCATGACCAGACGATCTTCGATGAGGAGGCGGTGGATGTTATCCACGAGGCCTCACGCGGCATTCCGCGCGCGATCACGAATTTCTGCGCCGATTGCCTCGTTGAGGCGGTCTTTCTCGGCCATCGCGTCGTCAACGCGGAACTGGCGGCGGCGGTGATCGAAACCCGCGTCTTCAAAGGAGTGGCGTAAGCGATGGCGAACGAGCGACAGCGACCAATGAGCGAACGGCGCTTCCGTGCGGTGGATGTCCTCACCGGGACGATTGACCGCACGGTAGCGCCCCGGCGCGCGCGCAAGCAGATCAGCGCCTATCTCCACCCGGAACAGGTGCGATCGCTCGGCGAACTGCACGCGCGCCTCAATAGCACGACAGATGGTCGCGTCGAAAAGAGCGAAATTGTCGGCCTCGCCCTCGATCTCCTCGCGGCGCTTGTCGCGACGGCGGAGCAGGACGGCGTCGCTTTGACGACGCTCGACGCGATGCGCGCGCGCGGTGAGGCCGTCATTGGAAAGGAAATGGGAAACGAGCCAGGTACGTGAGTACCCAGGTACTCACTGTTCAGCGCTTAGTTTCGTGAGAAGGAGGCGGGGATGCAGCGGCATCGGAACGAGATTCGCGGCCCGACAAGGCCGGACAAAGCGAACGACCGCGCGGGCAACGCGGTCGTTCACGAAACTGACCGGGACGGCAGTGGAACCAACCAACCCAGCCGGGTGTCCAGATACAAACGTCTGGCTCCGGCTGCCAGTGTAGGCAGTAGACGGGAAGACGTCAAGGTCGGCGCCCGCTCGGGCATGCGTATCGCGCTTTCCGGGCGCTCATGCCCGAAAAGCCGCGCGGCGCGTCCGCACGGCTGCGTTGACCAATCGCACGAGCAGGGAACCGACGTGGCGGGCAACTGCGGCGGCCTTTCCGCACATGCGATCACGGCGTCCGCCCCATACACAGAAAGTGGGACAGCGTTCGATGAACGATGAACAGCGGGAACCGTCTATTCCTCCCCGCGCGCCGGACGACGATCCAGGCGCGGGCATTTCCTCCGATTCTGCCGGCACGGGCGGGATGGCGAATACGAAGCCGCCCGCACTCCCCGGATCGGCCGCACCGACCGCGCCGCCGCCACCCGCGCCGACTGCAATCGGCACGCGGATGGGCTTCCCGACCGGAATGGGCGGCGTTCGCGGTGTGATCGCCCCCGGCGGCCTCACGGCGGAGGGCGCCGCAGCAACCGCCGGTCAGGACATCCGCCATCGCGGCTGGTACTGGCACTGGAATACCTTAATTACTCAGTATGCACCACTGCTCGGACTCAAGGGGGTTGGCCTTCTCAATTCCTACACCGTCTGGACAGATCGGCGCGAGGGTTCGCCCCATCAGGGATACGCCTTCCCGACCCAGGACGCCGAAGGGAAGTTTTACGGCGAAGGGCGCGAAGAGCTGATTACGCTCAACAAGATCCTCGTCGCCCTCGACCTGATCGAGATTCACAAGGAGATGGTCCTCCGCCAGGACGACCGCAACCGGCGCTGGCGCGTGCCGCATAACTTTTATCGCGTCAAGGACCCGCGTGACGGCCTCGTCCTCAATCTTCCCGCCGTCGTCCGCGTCCTCGAACTGGCGAATCGAGACCGGAATGTCTTCCGCAGTATCCGCCATATCTTCGGCGCGCAGTTCGCCCCGATTGACCGGACAAGCATCTGGCACTATCTCCTCCCGGAATTGCGGCAATTGCCCCTCTGGCAGCAACTCGCCGAACGCGCGGAGCGCGAACGCCGTGGTGGCAAGAAGATTCTCGCGCTCGTGCCATCAGATGAGGCAGCAACCACCGACACTACCGAGGCAACCATTCTCGTGAATACCGACATTGCTGCCCGAACCATTGAGGCCACGTACGAGGAAGTGCCTCCCCCGGCCGACAAAGGTGTGTCCCATGTCGCCGATTTCGCGCTACGTACGGACGGTGTCGCCCGCATAGACGCCGAAATCACGCCTGAAGCGCCGGATGTCGTTCCGAATGACGCCGAGCGATATTCGACGCACGACGAAGGTACGACAACCGTCGAACCTGCTCGCGCATCCTTCGTCGCACCGGCGGACAGGAATTATGACCAAAGGGGAGAGAGTAAAGAAGAAACAAGTACAAGCAGTACAAGTACGCGCGAATCAGTGTCTTCCATTTTTGAGGCTTTGGCGGAACGCGAGGAACGCGAGCGCATGGGGGAGAATGATCCGGTCACGCCAATAGCCGAAGGGGGAGATGCACATCGGTATCGCCCCGAGCAACCGCTGCCGCCGGTACCGAATCTCCTCGATGACGGCGCGGTCATTGTGCGCGCCCTCGATGTGACCGAGCCGCCAACCGCTGTCTACGCGCAACAGACCGCGACGATCACCGACATCGAGGCGGCATTGACGATGACCAATGGTCGTCCGCCGAGCGACATGGAGATGTCGCTCCTTGTGCAGGTAGCGCGGGAGTGCGACACCGCCGCACAGACTCAGGGGTACGGGCCGGGGACCGGTCTCGGCTGGGTGCTTGCCGCAATCTGGGAGGCGGTGAACAGTGGCAGCACGCGGGGTGGGTTCATCGCTCCAAAACTCGTCGCGGCGATCTGTGACCGCTGGGTCGCGGAGGGCTTCGGGTCGGACAATCGCGCAAACCCCAACGCACCACCCGTCGTCCACACGCCGCCACCGACCTGGCCAATGCCGACGATGAGCGGTGAACCGCCCCCCGATCCGCCGTCCGTGGCAATCATGGATGCCGCCCTGCTGCCGATCCTGCCGGAGATCGGGTATGCGTCCGTCCTGCCTGCCACGACGCCCGGCACGGCGGCGACGGAGGCCGAAGCGCGCCGCCTGTGGGATCAAGTGATGCGGCGACTCGAAGGCGTGCTGCACCCGGACGCGCTGGAGCGCTGGTTCATCGGCGCGCGGGTCACAACCATCGAGCGTGATCGCGTGATCGTCGTCGTCCCCGGCGCGGATATCGCCCTCAAACTCGCCTCGTATCGCGGCCTGATCAGCCGCCGGATGAGCGAAGCGCTCGGGCGCACGGTGGATGTCGTCTTCCAGGCGACGCGGCTCTCCACACCGACCGCGCCACCTGCGGACTCGGTACAACAGTCCACCCAGGTATACTCTCCGCCCGTCACTGACCCATCGGCGCCCTGGTCATGGTCCGCCCCCACGGCGTCGGGATCGTTCCCGACGATCGCAACGGATTCCGCGCCCGCATCACCGACCACCCTGCCCACCCCGCCCACCCCGCCGGAAGAAATGCCTGAGGCGGCACGTCATGAGCCTCCCGCCGCATCTCCCGCGCGTTCTTCCAGCGGGCTGACGAACCGGCAAATCTGGGCGATGGCGCTCCAGGACTTGCAAAGCCGGATGAGTGGCGCGACCTTCGCGGTCTGGATTCGCCCCGCCGAACTGCTGGCGATCGAACCGGATGGCACGCTGGTTATCGGGGCGCGTAACCGCGTGCAGCGCGAGCGGCTGGAACGCCAGCACCTGACGGACCTTGTCGTTGTCCTCGGCAAAATCCTTGACCGGCCCGTCGGCGTGCGCGTCGTCATGATCGCTGAGGCGGACGGGCACGGAGTAGGGGAGCAGCGGGGAGCATGATGCGATCTACCGCAGGAATGCGCACTCGATACTTATTGCTCGTCGCTCTCGATGGGCAGGTCGGTGCGATGCGCGTAGTCGCTGAACGAGCCGACATAATGGCGCACGTCGCCGAAACCCGCGCTTTTCAAGGCGGCATAGGAATGCGCTGCCCGACCACCGCCCTGGCAGTAGGTAATGACTTCCTTGTCGGGCGTCACGCCTTTCGCCGCCAGCAGGTGACGGATTTCGTCGGGCGATTTATACGTCCCGTCGGCATTGGCGAGTTCCGTCCACTCGACCCAGACCGAGCCGGGGATGCGGCCAAGACGCGGATTCACACCCGCGTATCGCCCCTGCGCACTCCCCGTATGCTCGCCCTCGGAACGGACATCGAGGAGCACGACATTGGGATTGTTGCGCGCTGCGGCTGCGTCGTCCGCTGTCGCAAACGTCGCCTCGTTCCAGTGTGGGGTGAAGGCAACACGCTGGCGCGCGTTGTCCTGCTTTTGTGAAACCGGATGACCCGCCGCCAGCCATTGCTGCAACCCGCCCCCAAGCAGCGCCACCTTCGCGTATCCAGCGAACTCGGCCGTCCAGAGGCCGCGCGCGTCAGTCGTCTCGTTCTTCATCGCGTAGAAGACGACCGTCTCATCGCCGGTGATGCCGAGGGTCGTCATGTATTCCACGACGTATGCGCGGAACTGCGCGTCACCTGCCGGGGTGGAGACGGCTTGCGCGCCATAGGGATACGCCGAAACCGCACCGGCGATATGCCCCTGCATGTACTCTTGTGGTGTCCGTGTGTCCACCGCAATCGCGCTTCCGTCCGCTAGATGGGCTGCCAACCATGTGCTATCCACAAACTGCATCCGTACCTCCTGTAGAGTAGGCAGCAGGCAGCAGGCAGCG
>JALYUS010000055.1 GCA_030853625.1 Chloroflexota bacterium | reverse complement strand
GTCCACCGTCCATGACCGTTTCCAGGAGTGGATCGCACACGACTGCCTCGCGGCGGCATGGGCGCACCTGCTCACCGTGTACGACGAGGTGGGACTCGACTGGCAGTGGCAGGCGGCGGACGGCTGCATCATCAAAGCCCCGCTGGGTAAAAAAGGGGGGCCGGAGAGGCGGAAGCGACGGGAGCGAACCCGACGGATCGGGGCAAATGTGGCAGCAAGCGGCACGTGCTGACGGAAGGTGGGGGCATCCCGCTGGCGGTGGTGCTGTCGGGAGCGAACCGCACGGATATGAAGAAGTTGGACGATTTGTTGGACACCCAGATGATCGAGGAGGCAGCCGCTACCGAGCCGGAGGTGAGTGAGGAGGAGACGGAGGATGAGGAGCGGCATCTCTGTCTGGATCGGGGCTATGCGACGGTGGCGTGCCGGGAGATAGCGATGGCACATGGCTACGTGCCGCACATCCCGCCCAAGCGCAGTGCGGCGCACCCGTTGCCGCCGCCGGGCGATCCGGCACGGCACCCGCCGCGTCGCTGGGTAGTCGAGGTCAGTCACAGTTGGTTCAATCGTTTCCGACGGTTGCTGATCCGGTGGGAGAAGAAGGGGGCGAACTATCTGGGCTTCGTGCAACTGGCGGCCTGTCTGATCATCTATCGCAAACTTCGTCATGCACGTACACTTCTCGGATAGGCTCTTAGTGAACCACGAAGGCGCGAAGGACACGAAGAAGGGAAGAAGAGAAAAGCCTTTTCTTTCCTTCGTGCTCTTCGTGCCTTCGCGGTTCAAACTCCCTACTGTCCGCGCGCGACGATGGTGGCGCCGCCGTCTACCTGGATGACCTGGCCGGTGATGAAGGAGGCGCCTTCGGAGGCAAGGAACCAAGCGGTTTCGGCGATGTCTTCCGGTTTGCCGTAGCGGCCGGTCGGGCAGAGGATGTCCCACGACTTCTTCAGCGCCTCTGGATCATCGGATTCGGCGAGCAGTTTGTCGTTCATCGGTGTGGCGATCAGACCGGGCGCGATGGCATTGCAGCGGACATTGCGCCCGGCGTACTCCGCCGCCACCTGCCGCGTCAGCGAGATGATCGCACCCTTGCACGCCGCGTAGGCTGGGAAGCCGCGCAGCCCAACGAGCGCCTGCACCGACGAAATGTTGATGATGTTTCCGCCGCCACTCGCGAGCATCCGGCGTACGGCGATGGCTGTTCCCCAGAAGACGCCACCGAAGTCTACTGCCATGCCCCGGTCGTAGGTCTCACGGTCAATCTCGTGAATCGCGCCGATGATGTTATACGCGGCATTGTTCACCCAGACGCCGAGCGTGCCAAGGCCGTTCGCTGCCGCTGCCGCCCGTTCGAGGTCGGCATCCACCGAGACATCGCCATGAATGCACGCGACCGAACCGAGCGCCGCGAGCGCGGGCGCCACCGCTGCCAACTGCCCCGCGTTGTTGTCGAGCACGACGACCGCATCCCCGCCGCGCAAAAAGCGCTCGGCAATCGCGTAGCCGATCCCACTCGCCCCACCCGTTATGACACAGACGCGCATACCTTATCCCCCTGGCGAGGGTTCGGAGTTCGGAGTACCACTTCATCGAAATCCGAACGCCGCACTTACCCGACGATGTCTTCGCCACCGTCCACGCGGATGACGTTGCCGGTCATCCAGCCGGTACCGGCGCCGGAGAGGGCGACGATAGCGCTGGCGACATCATCCGGTGTCGTCAGGCGACCGCTGGGATTGACGCGCGCCGCGTACTCAATCAGTGCATCGTTACCGGGGATTTTGCGCAAGGCGGGGGTATCGGTGACACCCGCCTGAATGGCGTTGACGGCGATCTTCTTCGTCGCCAGTTCGACGGCCAGTTGGCGGATATGCGACTCCAACGCCGCCTTCGCTGCTGAGACCGCACCATACGACGGCCACGCCCGATGCCCGCCCGCCGAGGTCATCGCCCAGACACGCCCGCCTTCGCTCAGAAGGCCGCGCGCGACGAGGTCCTGCACCCAGTAGACGAGCGAGTGCGCCATCACATCGAGCGTCATGTCCATCTGCTTCTGATTGATTACATCATCGCCGACGAACCGCTTCAGCGTGCCGAAGGCGAGCGAGTGGAGGACGACGCGTACGCCGCCCGGCCCAATCTCCGCCGCGACCTTGTCCAGCGCCTCTCTGCGTGCCTCGGAATCGGCGGCATTGATGTTGAAGAAGCGCGCCTGCCGCCCCATCCCTTCGATTTCGCCGGTGATGCGCTCGACATTCGGCATCGTGTTGCGGCGGTCGAGGTGGACGCCCATGATGTTCGCCCCGGCCCGCGCGAGGGCGAGCGAATTTGCTTCGCCAAAGCCGCTCGACGCGCCGAGGACGAGCGCCCATGTCCCTTGTAGTGAGCCGTCGTTGTAGGTGCCGGGTGCGGCTTTCGTCGTGGCGGTCACTTGGCATCCTCCCCGTGGCGTGGCTTGCCGGTGGCGATCGTGACATTCGCGGCGTCCTGCGCGAAGCGGCTGACTCCGCTGTAGTCGTCCGCCGCCATCCCTGCCGCCAAACCCCGGTCGTACAACTCAATTGCGCGGTCGCCGATCTCCGTCGGCACACCGAGGTCTTTCGCCGCGTTCAAGGCCGCATTGAGGTCCTTGCGCAGCAGTTTCATCGAGAAGCCGGGGGTGTACTCATCCTTGAAGATCGTCCGGTCAATCCAGGTATTCAGGAGGTAATTCCCTGCCGTCGCGGTGGAAAGAACGCCCTTCACCGTCTGCGCGTCCACGCCGCCCTTGACGGCGAGCGTCAGCGCCTCGCCGTTAGCAATCATCACCGCGCTGATGATGTACTGGTTCGCCAGTTTGACCATCTCGCCCGCACCAATCGGGCCGACATGCGTGACCGTCTTGCCGCCGGAGCCGAGCGCGTCGAGCACCGGCTTCGCCTTCGCGACGGTCGCATCATCGCCGCCCACCATGATCGTCAGTTCACCCGTCGCGGCGCGGGCCGGGCCACCGGAGACCGGGGCATCCACCATACCGACACCCTTCTCCGCCAGTTTCGCCGCCACCTCGCGCGTGTAGGTCGGCGAGACGGTGCTCATATCAATGACGACCGCACCCGCCTTCGCCCCCTCGATGATCCCATCCTTGCCGAGCGCGGTCTCGGTCAGTTCCGGCCCGTCCGGCACGCAGGTCAGGACGAAATCGGCCCGCGCCGCCGCTTCTTTCGGCGTGTCCACGATGGTTGCGCCCTGCGACGCCAGCCGCTCCGCCGACGTGCGGCTGACATGCGGCACGACGAGGGTAGTGA
>JALYUS010000022.1 GCA_030853625.1 Chloroflexota bacterium | reverse complement strand
TCGCGATTGTTACGGGGGCGGCGCGCGGGATCGGACGAGCGATTGCCGAGCGTTTACTCACGGACGGCCATCGCGTGGCGATTGTGGATCGCGACGGGCCTGCCGCGAATGCCGCCGCGCAAGCGCTCGGTGAACGCGCTCAGGCAATCACCTGCGATCTGACAGACGCCGCAGCCGTTAATGCGATGGTCTGGCATGTCCACGCGACGTGGGGGCGCGTAGATGTACTGGTGAATAACGCGGGCATCGTCGGGCCGAACAAGCCACTCATCGAGGTCACGGATGAGGAATGGGCGAGCGTGCTGGCGATCAATCTCACCGGCGTCTTCAACTGCTGCCGCGCCGCCGTGCCACAGATGATGGCGAACGATTGGGGCCGCATCGTCAATATTGCCTCGATTGCCGGCAAGGAGGGTAATCCCTTGCTCGCCCCATACAGCACGACGAAAGCGGCGGTAATCGGCCTCACCAAATCGCTCGGCAAGGAACTGGCGACGACGAATATCCGCGTCAATTGCGTGACGCCCGCCGTAATCGAAACGGAAATCCTCACGCAGATGACCCAGGAGACGATTGACTACATGGTCGCGAAAATCCCGATGGGGCGGCCGGGCAAAGTGACGGAGGTCGCCGCGCTCGTCGCGTGGCTGGCGAGCGATGAATGCGCCTTCAGCACGGGGGCGGTCTTCGATGTTTCCGGCGGTCGGGCGACGTATTGAGCGGTTTCTCACTCCCTTCCCAACATGCGACCGGACATCAGCGGTTTACCCGATCCCGAAGCCGTAAATGCGATATGTCAACGAGCGACAAATGGGGCGAACGGGCGTGCGGAAATACCTAAATTCGCCTGCCCTGTTTGACTTTTCCGGCATCCGTGGTATAACGAGAAGAGAGAATCCAGTACATACTGTTCGTACTGGGTAAATGGGTGCGGTCGAAGGGAATGCATCGCCGCACACGAGGAGGAAGGCAATGCACAAGTCAGACCTGGTGAAAGCGGTCGCCACGAGCGCCAACATGAGCGGCCCGGCGGCGGAGAAGGCCGTTAATGCCGTCTTCGATTCGATCAAGGATTCGCTGAAGCAGGGCGACAAAGTCACCCTGACCGGCTTCGGCACCTTCGAGGTCGCCAGCCAGGCGGCGCGCGAGGGGCGCAACCCGAAGACGAACAGCAAGATTCAGATCGCGGCCCGCAAGCGCGTCCGCTTCCGCCTCGGTAGCGATCTCGACGCTATCCGCTAGTTTCACCGTCATCGCCATCAACGCGCCCTCAGAGCGTGAGGGCGCCTTTCCTCTGTTTGCCCCCACCCCCATTCGTCAATCCAAATGGAAAATCTCTGTCAGTCGCAAGAATCCTTCGTCCGGGCGGCGATCAGCGAGGTCCACGAAGAAGGGCGCCATGTGCGCCTGCCACTGCGCGTTGATCTCCCGCGATGCCATGCCCGCGAGTGCGGTATCCAAATCCGGCGTCTCGAAGTAGCCGACGAGTAACCCATCATCGCGCAGGAAGAGCGAATAGTTCTGCCAACCTGTCTCCCGCAACGCGGTAAGCATTGGGAGCCAAACCGCCTGATGTTCCCGCTTGTACTCGTCCAACCGATCCGGCCGGACCTGTAAGAGGAAACAGACGCGTTCCACGAAGGCGCTCCTTTCAGCCACGGCGTTTGGCGTTCGATGTTCGGCGTAGCGCCTCATCGAACGCCGAACGCCAAACTCATACAACAGCGAGATCAAGGCCGAGCACGCGGCTGAGTTTGCGGAGTGTGCTCGTCTGATGGCCGAGACCGAGGGCGACGTGGTGCGTTGGGCCTTCGGCGCACCAGCGTTCGAGGAAGGCGGTAGGGCCACCGGCAAACTTCAGACGTGCATTCGTATTGCCGGTGCGAAGGAGAGGGCCGGGCATGCACTCGCCTTCCGCCGCCAGCAGTTTCAGGTGGCCGTCCGCCCTCTGTGTCAGGCCGAGGATGGTGACCGGCCCAGGCTGGACGGTGAACTCGACGGACAGGCCACCACCCCGCTTGCCGTGGAAGACTTCCAGCGCGCGCAGCGTCGGCGGTGCGGCGCTGATCGCGAGATGACCGGGGCCATCGTGGCCCATCAGCAATAGGTCGTCGTTGAAGTCCATCGCCATGAATTCCGCGAACGAGCCACCGGCGCCGAGACGATCCATCATCAGCATCGCCACGCACGTTTGCAGGTCGCCCTCGCCCGCCGTCGGGATGCCGCGCGCCGTCAGCAGCGCGTTGCCAACGATCAGCCCCGCCGCCAGTTGCTCGAACGGGCCGTTATCCAGCCCGCGATAGTAGTAGGCGAGGCCGTCCAACGCGAAGTCGTCCGTTAGCCGATCGAGGCCGCAGGCGATCCGCGCCGCCTGATTCAGCGCGTCGTCCGTGATGGGCGCGGCGATGGCATCGTTGCCCGGTGCGGCGAGGGTGAAGGTGGCGCGGATTTCCGCCTCCTTCGCCACCACGTCGGTGTCCGTCACCGCGTCCGTGCGGGTTTGCAAATCTTCCATTTCTAGCAGTTCAATGTGCGTACCGAGTTGCGCCTGATGCATGACGATGTCGGTGTGCATGTCGAGCATCCCCGGATAGGTGTGGCCGAGGAAGCCGAAGCGCGCCTGCCGCACCGTCCGCGCGACGCTCGCCGCCATCACCCACTCCGCAATCGCGTCCCACGCACGGTCATCGTCGGCGAGTGTGCCGGTGACGACGTTGAACGGGATGCGCGCCCGCGCGAAGACACCTGCCAGTTCCGGGACGGAGCAAACCGTGCAGTTCGCCAGCCACTCCGCCGTGTCCGTATGCTCATAGTCGAGCGCGGCGACGGGTTGGAGGTTGAGGACGAGCACAGGCGCATGCTGCCGCTGCACGACGGGCAGCACTTGCGAGGAGGTGGCGTAGGTACCGATGGAGCAAACAAGGAGATCGAGGTTTTCCCGCGCGAATCGCTCGCCCGCTTCTCGTCCGGCTTCCGGTGTGTCTACCAGCCCAGCAGAAACCACGTCCGCACCCAGCCGCGTCAGATGCGCCTCAACGTCGCGCTGATAACCGACCAGCCGCTCGCGCAGCCCCGGAAACTGCGGCCAATATGCGGCCAGCCCGACCCCGAACACCCCAACCCGCGCCGCCAACCGCTGCTTCCGCTCCATTCGCCGCCCTCCTGCTCCGCCATGCCGCCAATGCGCGGCATCGTATCACGAGGGAAACGCTGAACGAACGTACTCATCAGACCACTACCGCCTCCGGCACCCCGGTACTTACCGCGAGCACGGAATAGAGATGCGGAAGTGGTTCATGATCCTGGATGGTTGCCTCAAGATGCATTTGTAACGCTTTCTGCATATGCTCGATGGTTTCCTCGATGGTATCGCCCGTCGCCACGCAGCTGGACACGTCCGGGGCGTATGCGGAGTAATTGGTGGAGCCGCTCGATCGCGTCCGCCACCTTCGTCGCCATGCCATGCTTTTCAGCGTATCACTCCCCAATAAGCATGATACTCTCCGTCTGCCTGCTGCTCCGGCAATGGTCATCAATAGCGCGTCACCATCGTCTCTGCGTCGGGGGTACCGCTCGCGAGCGTGACGCGTTTCCATGCCGCGACATCGAAGGGAACACGGCAAAATTCGATGCTCAACCGGCGTTCGTCCGCCGATAGGATGGCGTATTCCGCCCACGGATCGGCGTGTGTGCCGCCGCCCGATGCACGGGTGTTGTAGACAAACCCGACGCTCCCCGGATTGAAGAAGAGCGAATCATCGAGGCGGCGCAGTTGTTGCAGATGCGTATGTCCGCCCGTCAGGATCGCAGGCAGATGCGCACCTACCAACCGGCGCATCTCCTCCTCCGGCGTATCGGGGAAAATGATGTCGTGAAACGAGGTGGGGGAACCATGAAAACAGAGGAAGCGCCGTCCTCCCGGCAGGGAAAGTTCGACCGTTGGCTGAAATGCCGCGATGAAGGCGCGATCCGCCTCCGAGAGCTGCGCGAGCGACCAATCCCGCGCGGCGCGTTGCTGCGGCGTCACTGATTCGTTGCCGTCGGCGCCGGTCAGGAGGAAGGCATCGGCGTTGCCGAGCACGACGGGGCATCCCAGTTCGCGCAGGCGGGCCACGACCTCAGCCGGTTGCGGCCCGCCTTGCACCGCGTCGCCGAGGCAGACCATCTGATCCACAACGTGTGCCCGCACATCGGCCAGCACCGCATCGAATGCGACGCAGTTCCCATGAATATCGGCAATGATCGCCATGCGCATCACTCTTCTCCTTCGTTATCCGGGCAAATCGGTACGCCCATGCCCGACAGGATAGAGCGGCCCGACACTGACCGGCAAATGACCGCGCGGTGGCAACGCGCCCGCACAGATGGCGGCGGCAACATCAAGCGAAGCGACGAGATCGCCGTAGGTAGCGAGGCGGGCGGCGGCCCACGGGCAGTCCGCGAGATCGTACGGGGCGCGCAAGGAGATGAATATGGTCGGGCGGTTCGTCGCGCGGAGGGTAGCAACTGCCGCCTGTTGCGCTGGAAAGAGATTGGCGTCGCGCGTGCCAATGACGAGGACCGCCGCCTCAGACACGAGCCTGCGCGCGGCATCGAGGCCACCCGGTTCGGTCGCATCGAGGGCGATACTGCGTACATGCGGAAACCGCTGCCGGAAGGCATCACGCAGTGGCGATGGCGCGCCCTGCCCTTCCTCGGCGGCATGCGCGGATTGGAGCGCGAACTCGACGACAGCGAGAGACGTATCCGCCGCGAGGGGAAGCGCACCGGGTCGCGCATCGAGCAGCGTCACACTCGCCTCGGCAGCCTCGTGGACGAGGTCGCGGTGCGATCCGACGACTTCCACCGGCACGCTCAGTTGCTCGGCGAGCCATTGCTTCAGGCGCAGGACGCGGCGGGCCGAGGCGTCTACCTGCGCCATTGGTAGCCGTCCGTCGCGCACGGCATCATGCAGTCCGGTGATCACCGTCTGTTCGTCCATGATACGCAGCGGCTCGACAAGGTCATTGCCTGCGATCACCGCCCGCACGCTCCCGGCGACGATGCCGTAGTGATCGTCAATCGCCTTCATCATCATCGCGTCGCTGATGATGACGCCATCGAAACCCATCTCCGCGCGCAGCAGGCCATTGAGGGTGCGCGGCGAGAGCGTCGCGGGCAGGCCATCCGGTTCGAGTGCGGGAAAGCGGATATGTGCGGTCATCACGAGCGGCACACCGGCCCGGATCGCGGCGGCGAAGGGCGGCAACTCGACCGTACGGAGCCGGGTGAGGGCGTGCGGAATCGTCGGTAAATCGAGATGCGAGTCTACCTGCGTATCGCCATGACCGGGGAAGTGCTTGGCAGTCGCCGCGAGGCCCGCATTCTTCAGACCGCGTGCGAAGGCGACGATCAGCGCGCTCACGCGCTCCGGCGATTCACCGAACGAGCGCGTGCCGATCACGAGGTTGCGCGGATTGTTGTTGACGTCCGCGACCGGGGCGAAATCGGTATTGATGCCGAGGGCGCGCAGTTCCTGCCCGACAGCGTGCCCAATCCGCTCCACCAGCGCCGGATCGCCCGTCGCACCGAGGGCCATCGCGCTCGGCGTCAGAGTTGCCGCCGCCATCAGCCGCCCGACGCGCCGCGCCCGCCCTCCTGATCCACGCCGATGAGTGGCGGCAGACCGTCCACGGTCAATATCTCGTGAATCGCCGCTGTGAGCGCCCGTGTTTGCTCGACTGAGACGATATTCCGGCTGAACAGCACGACGCCCGCATACTGCCCCGCCCGCAATCGCGCCGCCGTTTCCGCGTCCATCTCCGTGCCGGGCAGTGTCGCCATCACGAGTTGGCCGACCTTCTCGGCAGTGGTCAGGCGGGGAAGGATGTCATTGCGAGGCTGGTGCAATTGCTCACTCCTCCAAAAACGCCCGGCATGCCTCGGCAAACGAGTCCGCCAGGATCACCGTGTAGTGGTTCGTGTCGGGAATCTCGATCATCCGGCTCGCCGGAATGACGCGCGTCAGCCGTTCCGCCTCTTCGCGCGGCAGAATCAACCCACGATCCGGCGCGAGCATGCCGACCGTCGCGCGCGCGATCAGCGTCGGCGACCGCACCATCTCCGAAAGCGCCGCCAGGTTGAGTGCCCCATTCGTCGCCACTTCCTCGGTAATTGCCGCCCTCGGCACACGGCACATGACTGTGTTATTGGGATATGTCTCGACATCATAGCGATAGTAGGTCCGCCAGAACTCCTCATGCGGCGCCATCCACGGCGCGCGCATCGCCTCCCAGTACGCATCGAACGACGGATAGGGTGTGCCGAGGCGCGCCAATGCTTTGCCGATTGCCTTGCCGGTGTCCGGCGGCAGATTGCCGCCCGCGTCCACGAGCACGAGTTTACCGACGCGCTGCGGATGAATGGCGGCGAGAAAGAAGCCGACCATCGCGCCGAGCGAGTGGCCGACGTAGTTGATCGTCGGGAGGGTGAAGTGATCGGCGAGCGAGAGGAGGTCATTGACGTGATACGGGATACCATACCCGTGCGGCGGCTTCTCGCTCAGGCCCCGCCCGCGCAGATCGGGCGCGATCGCATACCAGCCCCGTGCCGCGAGGAGCGGCCCAAACGCCGTCCATGCCTGCGAACTGGCAGTAATGCCATGCACGAGCACGACCGCCCGCTCCGGCGTCGTGTATGCGCCCCACGTCGCGACGCGGAGCGTGATGCCGTTTACCGTGATGTCGTGTGTCGTGGCGGTCGGCGCGCTCATCGTCAGGATTCCTTTCTGGATCGCAAGATTATTTTCCCCGCCCCGCGCGGAACCGTTGCGCCACGAATGTCCCGGCGATGCCGCGCGGGAAGAAAAGAACGAGCAGCACGAAGATGATGCCGAGGATAAAGAGCGGGTCCGCCAGCGGGCGACTGAGAACACCGGGCAGCGCGCTCACCGTGCCGGATGCCGCCCACGTCGTCAGGCGCATATTGAGATAATAATAGAGCATCGCGCCCGCTACCGGCCCCCAGAGCGCGCCACTGCCGCCGATAATCACCATCAAAAGCAGGGCGACCGTGAGATCGGAGCGCACCGAGGCGGGCGTCGCGCCGCTCGACAGAAAGAGGTAGAGCACGCCCGCCACCGCCGCGATCACAGCGGAAATGACGAAGACGAGCAGTTTGTACGTGTACGGACGCAACCCAACCATCTCGATGCGCCGCTCGTTCTCGCGAATGCCCTCCCAGATGTGGCCCGTCGGCGAGGTAATCATCCGCAGCGCGAGGAGGTAGACGACGATCAGAGCGGCGAGCGTCAGCCAGTAGAGATTGCCGGTATGGACGACGCCGACCATCCACGGCGGCAAGTTCTTCGTCGGCAGGCTCAACCCCTCCTCACCGCCCGTCAGCGCGCCGGGGTTCTTGCCGACGACGACCGCGCCCGCCTGCGCGAAGGCGAGCGTCACCATCGCGAAGTAGACGCCCTGCGTGCGGAGCGCGAGCGCGCCGATTGCCACCGCCAGGACGAGCGTCGCAACGAGCGTGAAGAGTAGCGCAGGGCCGAGCGCCCACTGCCAGTGGCGCAGCGCGATCACCGGCAGATAGACGCCCGCGCCGAAAAAGAGCGCGTGGCCGAAGGAGAGGATGCCGGTATAGCCGAATAAGAGGTTGTACGAGAGTGCGGCGATACCGAACGCGAAGCCAACCGCGAGCAATTGCAGATTCCCCGCCCGATTGAGCGGGCCGTCGAAGAGCGCCGGGATATGCACCCCCACCTTCGGCACAACGAGCAGCACGGCGAGGATCACCACTGGCCAGAAGGGCCGCATGCGTCGCGTCATCGCCGCGCCCCCAGCAGGCCGCCTGGCCGGACGAGCAACACGACGGCGAGCAGGATCACGACAACGAAATCACCGAGCCACGCCGCCGCGTAGTAGTTCGCGTACTGCTGCGACAGGCCGATAATCACCGCCGCCAGCGCGCTCCCGCTGATCGAGCCAAGCCCACCGATCACGACGACGATAAAGGCGAAGATCAAATTCACTGTGCCGATGCTTGGGTCAATGGACTTGAAATATGCCCCGCCGAAGACACCGCCCAACCCGGCGAGCGCGCCGCCGAGCGCAAAGACGAGCGTGAAAGCGCGGTTGACATCAATACCGAGCGCCTGCACCATCTCGCGGTTTTCCGCCCCCGCCCGGACGATCAACCCATACCGCGTGTATCGCAGGAAGAGCAGCATCAGCGCGAGCACGATCCCCGCAACCGCGATCAGCACCAGCCGGTTCGCGGGGATGCGCGCCCCCGCAATCGTCAAGGTCGCCGCCATCCAGCGCGGTTGCGGGAAGAGTTTCGCGTCATGCTTCCAGATCACCGCCGTCAGTTCCGTCAGCGCCAATCCCGCGCCGAGTGTGACGAGCACCTGATAGATCGTGCGTTTGTAGAGCGGCCGAAGCAGGACGACCTCCGTTCCCGTCGCCAGCGCCGCCCCCACGACCACTGCGGCGACAATCGCGAGCAGGAAAATGCCCGTGGACGCATTGCCGCCCACCGGCGTCTTCATCGAAATCACCCACCACGCGGCGTATGCGCCCCAGGTGAAGAACGCCCCGTGTGCGAAGTTCAGCACGTCCATCAGCCCGAAAATCAGCGACAGCCCGGAGGCGAGCAAAAAGTACATTGCCGCCAGCGCCAGCCCCGTCAATGTAATGAAGATCAGCGTGCTCATGATTCCCCGCAGTAGTCAGCAGCCAGTAATCAGTAGTCAGAATGGGTAGGGGCAACCCCCTCAGTCCTCAGCCCTCAGTCCTTCGCTCGCAGGGCGCTCCCCGCACCCAGATAGCGTGACTGGAGGGCTTCGTCCGCCGCGACATCGGCCATCGCACCGGCGAAGACTGTCTGGCCGTCGTCAATGATCACCGCATCGTCGCCGAGGGCGGCCGCCATCGCCAGATTCTGCTCGACAAGCAGGATAGTCGTCGCCCTCTTGATCGCCTGTAATGCCGCCGTTACCTGCGCAACGACGACGGGCGCAAGCCCCTTCGACGGCTCGTCAATCAGCAGGAGCCGGTTCTCGTTGACGAGCGCGCGGGCAATCGCCACCATCTGCTGCTGCCCACCGGAGAGTGAGCCTGCCCGCTGGCTGCCGCGCGCCGTGAGATCGGGAAAGAGCCGCTGTACCGTCGCCATGCGCGCCGGATCGGCGCCGGGGCGTTGTGCCAGCCGCAGATTCTCGGCAACCGTCAGGCCGCCGAAGACATCGCGATCTTCCGGCACGTAGCCGACGCCGCGCCGGACGATCCGGTAAGGCTGCTCCCGCGTCACCTCCGCACCGAGTAAATCAATCCGGCCCCGCGCGGCAGGCGCCAGGCCGAGGATCGAGCGGAGGGTTGTCGTCTTCCCCGCCCCATTCCGCCCCAGCAGCACCGTCACCCGCCCCGGCGCGACCGTGAACGACACCCCCTGCAAGATGTGCGACTCCCCGATATAGGTATGCACCTCCTCCACCCGCAATACCACGTCACGAGTCATCGGGACAAACCCGGGGAGAAACCGAATGAACCGCAAAGGCGCGAAGAGCGCAAAGGACGCAAAGAAAGAGAAAGGAAGGGGAACAAAAATCTGTTCCTCTTTCCCTCTTTGCGTTTCTTTGCGCCTTTGCGGTTCACTTGTTTTCCGCTCCTGTTCTCGGTCAGGCGACGCCGAGGTAGGCGGAGCGGACGAAGGGGTCGGCCATCACCGCATCCGGCGTATCGTAGGCGACGAGCGCGCCATTGGCGAGGACGGCAACGCGATCCGAGAGATCGTGGACGGCCTCCATTTTGTGCTCCACCATCAGGATCGTCTTGCGCTCCACATCGCGAATATGGCGGATGACATCGAGCATTGCGGGCACATCCTCCGCGCTCACGCCGGAGGTCGGCTCGTCGAGCAAAAGGACATCCGGCTCAGTGCAGAGCAGGAGTGCGAGTTCCAGTTTGCGCTTATCGCCGTGCGAGAGCGCGCCTGCCAGTGTCCGTTCCCGCCCGCGCAGCCCGACGACATCGAGGGCCCACGCCGCCCGTTCGAGCACCGCGCGGTCGGTAAACGCGCTGCGCCAGAGGGCGAAGTTGCCGGGCTT
>JALYUS010000017.1 GCA_030853625.1 Chloroflexota bacterium | reverse complement strand
CTCCCCGCGACGCTCGGACTGATCGCGCTCTCCTGGCCGCTCGTCAACCTGCTCTTCAATCATGGCAAGGCGACGACCGATGGCGTCCACGAAATCCGTGTCGCCCTGATCGGCTATGCGATCGGCTTGCCGTTCGTTGCGTGGGATCAACTGCTGCTGTTCGCCTTCTATGCCCGGAAGAACACGCGCACGCCCGTTATTGTCGGCGCGTTCTCGGTTGTCGTCCTGCTCGCCGTCTCGTTCGCGCTGATCGTGCCGTTCGGCGTGCTGGGACTCGTCCTCGCGAACTCGGCGCAGTTCGCCTTTCATGCCATCGTCATGTTCATGCTCGCGCGGCGGGTGATCCCAACCTTTCAGACACGCGGGTTATGGCGGACGGCGGGGCGCGCGGGTGCGGCGGCGCTCGCGATGGCGGTGTCGGTAGCCGTCGTCACCGTTGTCATTCAGCGACGGATCGGGGACGCGACTTTTCTTCGTCAGGTGGTGATTGTGCTCTCCGGGCTTGCCGTCGGCGCGGTGGTCTACCTCAGCGGAGCATGGCTCTTCCGGCTCGATGAAGTCCGCTATTTTGGCGACATCCTCCGCGCCCGCGTCCGCCGCAGTGAATAAGGGAAGATCGAAACCGAATCAACGCAGAGACTGCGGAGAAGGGAAAATGAAAAGCCTCTCTCTTTATGGAGGGCGTTTCCTAACCCTTCTCCGAGACGTTTTTGCCCTGTACGGTCAGGGTGTCGTGGGCGTTCGCCTGCGGTAATACCCCGCGTCGCGACGCCGCTGTGGTCCATTCCGCTCGCAATTTAGCCTACTGACGCCACCGGAACACCGTGCGACACCCCTTTGAGGGGTTAGGAAACTCCCTCGTTATTTGGTACTGCTCAGGCCGCGACCGGCTCCGGGATTTCGATTGGTTCCGGCTGGGTGGTGTGGAAGACGAACGCGCCGTCCGCCATATCCACCGTGATGGCACCGCCTTCGGCGATCTCGCCACGGATGACGGATGACGCCACCTCGTCGAGAATCGCGCTCTGGATTGCCCGCTTCAGGGGCCGCGCGCCGTAGACCGGGTCGTAGCCGATGCGCACGATCTCCTCTTCCGCCTGGGGCGTCAGCGTCAGGGAATAGCCCTTTGTCCGCAACCGCTTCGTCAACTGATCGAGCAGGATATGCACGATGTCGCGCAGATTCGCGTCGGTCAGCGACTGGAAGACGACGATCTCATCGAGCCGGTTGATGAACTCAGGCCGGAAGAAGTCCTTCAGCGCATCGAGGTATTCCCGGTGCTTGGCCATCGTCACTTCCGCCTTCGTCGCCTGGAAGCCGATCCGCCCGCGCTGCTCGGTCACGCCCGTGCCGAGGTTCGAGGTGAGGATGATCACCGTGTTCGTGAAGTCCACGGTGCGCCCCTGCCCGTCCGTCAGCCGCCCATCGTCGAGCACTTGCAGCAGGGCGTTGAAGACTTCCGCATGCGCCTTCTCGATCTCATCGAACAAGAGGACGCTGTACGGCTGCCGCCGCACCCGCTCGGTCAGTTGGCCGCCTTCGTCGTAGCCAATGTAGCCGGGAGGGGCGCCGAACAACCGCGCCACCGTGTGCCGCTCCTGATACTCCGACATGTCGAAGCGGAGTAAGGCCGATTCGTCATCGAACAAGAATTCCGCCAGCGCGCGCGCCAGTTCGGTCTTGCCGACGCCCGTTGGGCCGAGGAAGAGGAAACTGCCGAGCGGCCGCTTCGGATCGCTCATCCCCGCCCGCGCCCGCCGGATCGCCCTGGAGACGGCGGTAATCGCCTGCTCCTGCCCGACGACGCGCTCGTGCAGCCGCTCCTCCATCGTGGCGAGTTTGACCGCTTCGCCTTCCACGAGATTTGTGACCGGGATGCCCGTCCAGGTGGAGACGACCGCCGCGATTTCTTCGGGCGTCACTTCTTCGGTCAGTAGGGGCCGGATGCCGGTCGCCGCGACGGTTGGTTCGTCCGCCTCAGCGGCGATCCGCTTTTCGAGTTCGGTCAGCGTGCCGTACTTCAGTTCCGCCGCGCGGCTGTAGTCCGCCGCTCGCTCCGCCTTCTCGATCTCGGTGCGCGTCTCTTCGACCTGTCGCTTGAGGCTGCGCCGCCGGTTGATGCCATCTTGTTCCTGTGTCCACTGCGCGCGCAAGGCATCACGCTTCTCACCGATCTCGGCCAGCTCGCGCTCCAGTTCGCCCAGTCGCTCCTGCGAGCGGCGGTCCTTCTCCTTCGTCAGCGCCTCGCGCTCGATCTCCAATTGCGTCCAGCGCCGCTCGACCTCGTCCAGCGCCGCCGGGCGGGACTCGATCTCCAACCGCAGTTTCGCACCTGCCTCGTCCACGAGGTCAATCGCCTTATCCGGCAGGAAGCGGTCGGTGATGTAGCGGTCGGAAAGCGTCGCCGCCGCCACGAGCGCCGCGTCGTGAATCCGCACGCCGTGATGCACTTCGTACCGCTCGCGCAGACCGCGGAGGATCGAAACCGTGTCGTCCACGCTCGGCTCACCGATTTTCACCGGCTGGAAGCGTCGCTCCAACGCCGCATCTTTCTCGATGTACTTGCGGTACTCGTCGAGCGTCGTCGCGCCGATTGCGTGCAGTTCGCCCCGCGCCAGCGCGGGTTTCAGCAGGTTGGCGGCATCCATCGCGCCGTCGTTACCGGCCCCGGCGCCGACGACGGTGTGCAACTCGTCAATGAAGAGGATGACGTTCCCCGCGTTCTCTTGCACTTCCTTAAGGACGGCCTTCAGCCGCTCCTCGAACTCGCCGCGGTACTTCGCCCCCGCAACGAGCGCGCCCATATCGAGGGCGATGATCTGCTTATTCTTCAGCGTGCTCGGCACATCGCCCTGCACGATGCGCTGCGCCAATCCTTCAGCGACGGCCGTCTTGCCGACGCCCGGCTCGCCGATCAGCACCGGATTGTTCTTCGTCCGGCGCGAGAGCACCTGCATAACG
>JALYUS010000841.1 GCA_030853625.1 Chloroflexota bacterium | reverse complement strand
CCGACGACTTCGCTAGCAGTATCGAGATTGTGGGAGAGCCGCTCCACCACGATACGAAAACCTGTCTGCTATCATGGCAAGGACGAAACGGCGCGGTTGTGCAGGGGACAGTGCGATGCGATTGATGCGAACTCCTTCCAATCCATCGCCGGGGCGCACGGCCCGACGACCCCTGAACCGCACCTTCCGCTCCCTGCGCAATCCGAACTATCGCCTCTACTGGATCGGGCAGGTCATCTCCATGCTTGGCACATGGATGCAGACGATCGGACAGGCGTGGCTCGTGCTCCGCCTCACCGATTCGCCGCTCGCCCTCGGCGTCGTCACCGCCTGCCAGACGCTCCCTGTGTTGGTCTTCGGGCTGTTTGGCGGCGTGATTGCCGACCGCGTGCCGAAGCGACGGCTGCTCGTCATCACGCAGACGATGATGCTCGTTCAGGCTTCCGCGCTCGCCCTGCTCACCGCCGGGGGATGGATCAATCTCGCCGCGCTCTACCTTCTCGCCGCCGTACTTGGCACAGCCACGGCACTGGATAACCCGACGCGCCAGTCGTTCGTCAAGGAGATGGTCGGGCCGGACGATGTGCCGAACGCGATCGCGCTCAACTCAATTGTCATGAATACCGCGCGGCTGGCCGGCCCGGCTCTCGCGGGGCTGACCATCGCCGCCGTCGGCGTGACTGCCTGCTTCGCCCTCAATGCGGCCAGTTTCGTCGCCGTGATCGTCGCGCTGCTGCGGATGCGCCCGGAACGTTTCTTTGAAGCGCCCGCTCCGCAGCGGGGGAAAGTATTGGTGCAGATCGGCGAGGGGTTGCGCTATGCGGTGCGGACACCGGAGATCGCCCCGATTCTGCTCCTCACAGTGACGTTCGGCATCTTCGGCTACAACTTCAATATCATCCTGCCACTGCTCGCCCGCTACGTTCTCCACGCGGGGCCAATCGGGTTCGGGGCGCTCTCATCCGCGATGGCGGTCGGCTCGCTCTTCGGCGCCTTCCGGATCGCCTATAGCGGCGGCGCCTCGCGGCGGATGCTGCTGGGTGGCGCGGCGGGGTTCAGCATCATGTTGCTGTGCCTGTCCCTCTCAACGCGCTGGCTGATGATGATTCCGGCGCTGGCCATGCTCGGCGCGTGCAGCATTACCTACTTCACCACCTCAACCAGCCGCGCGCAGATGATCGTCCCACCGGAGTTGCGCGGCCGGGTGATGAGCCTGTACTCCTTTCTCGATCTCGGCTCCGCGCCGATTGGTAGCCTGCTCCTCGGCACGCTGGCCAGGCAATTCGGGGTGCGTCCCACCGTGGGGGCATTCGCGGTGGCGTGTGGCCTGGGGACACTGGCCGGATTCTTCTATCTCCGCCACCAACATGCGCGGCCTGCCCGATCCATTCCACAGGAAGTGATGCCGCCCGCCTGACACGGCTACGGCTCTTTCTTCGGCGCAATCTCGATTGTTTCCCGCGTCACGGCGCCGGTTTTGGGATCGAGATGGAGGATGACGCCCGTTTGCGGCGTGGCATCGTCCGTGTCCCCTTCCTCCTCATCGTCCCATTCTTCGTCGTCATCCCAGGGCGGATATTGAAGCGGGGATTCGCCCCGGGCGGCAGTCAGGCGGGGATACTCGGCATTTGGGGATAATTTTCCTTTGGCGTCGAGGAGTTTGACGCCAAACTCCCACTCGTCGCCGTAATCGAAGAGGAAGAGGAACTCCTTTTTGCCCGTCTTGCCGGGATAGGCAACGTCGCGGATGAGAATTTCGTCCACATCCGGTGACTCGTCGAAGTCGGAGAGCAGTGGGAGATCCAGCCCCGCCAGTCCGGCCGGGAAGAGCGCCGCCGCGAGGGCGGATTCGCTATCCTCCGCTTCGGCGCCCGCGTCCTCGTCCGGCAGCCAGTCCTCGAAGAGATAGCGCTGGAGGGCTTCGGACATCTTCGCGGGGTCGGCGTTCGGATCGCTTTCGATCAGATGAGCGAACTCCGCGATCAGCGCGCGGTCCTCTTCGGGCGCTTCGGCGGCCGCCTCCGCGAGCATCGCCACCATCTCCGCCTGCAATTTGGCGCGATCAATCTCGGCGGGTAATTCTTCTGTCGCCTCGAACGCCGGGTCCTCCGCGAGCAGGGCGAGTTTGCGCATTTCCGACCCCTCGGGGAAGAGTGCGAGCATCTCCGCAGCGTCGTCTTCGTCCGCGTCGCCCCACTCGCCCATGTGATAGGCGTATTCTGTCGTCTTATCCCATGCCTTGCCACTGAGGAAAAAAGACCAGAGATGATCGTCGCCGAAGTCGTACGCGCCGAGAATGGCGAAGCCGAGGTCGCCGAGGGTGTTGTTCGCCGCGATCTCGATCTCGCGCTGAATCTCCGTCGCATTCTCCGGCGCGTACCCGGCCGCGCAGCCGAGCAGGCGGACGCGGAAGGTATAGATCGGCGGTTCGGGCGTGAAGCGTTGCTGCATCATTCTCCTCCTCATGCGAGCCGTTCGGCGCGAATACATCCAGTATACGCCCTACGGGAAACCGATTGAACCGCCAAAACAGGGAGTTAACGCAGAGCGCGCAGAGATCGCAGAGAGCACTGAGGAAAGAAAAATAAGAATCTCTCTCTGCGGTCTCTGCGTCCTCTGCGCGCTCTGCGCGCTCTGCGTTAAAGTCCTCCTGCTGCCTGCATGCTATACTCTGGCGGGCGATCGGTGCGGCAGAGGTAGGAAGCGACGCGCGATGCGATGACGGAAACGGACGGAGACGAGCAAGAGCGGCTCTGGACGCCGTGGCGAATGCGCTATGTTGGCGGGGAGCGCCGCCCGACACCGCCCGGTGTGAGTATCTTCAGCGCCATCGCCGCCGACCCTGCGCACGACACGGAGAATTTTGTCCTCTATCGCGGCACGCGCGCCTTCATCGTGATGAATCTCTACCCGTACAACACCGGCCACTGCATGATCGTCCCGTACCGACAGGTCGCGGCCCTCGACGCCCTCGACGATGGCGAGATGACCGAAATCGGCCTTCTGCTTCCCTGGTTGACACGTCTCCTGCAAACCACCCTCCACTGCGACGGCCTGAACCTCGGCCTGAACCTCGGCGCGGTCGCGGGCGCGGGCGTCGCGGAGCATTTGCACTGGCATGTCGTGCCCCGCTGGCAGGGAGATGCCAACTTCATGCCGATCGTCGCGAAGACGACGGTGATGCCGGAACTGCTGCCCGATACCTACGCCAAACTGCGCGACACGATGGCGCGTGACCCCGCGCCTATGCTCGGCATCCTCGCGACGCCGCCGGTGCCGCAGGCGGGCGGCGTGATATTCCACGACGGTCAGATCGTGCTCCGGCGCGCAAATGACGGTGCGTTCGTCTTCCCCAAGGGGCATGTGGAAGAGGGCGAATCGCGGAAAGAGACCGCGATCCGTGAGGCGCTGGAGGAGACGGGACTCCGTGCCCGCATCGTCGCGCCGCTTGGCACGCATCTCTTCCCCTATAAAGGGAAAATGCGCCATGTCACCTGGTTCCTGATGGAGACAACTGACGAGACAGAGACCTGGCAGACGCATCGCGACAAAGATACCTTCCTCTTCGCACCCGCCGATGCCGCCACAAAACTCGCGCACGACGAATCCCGCGAACTGCTCCGCCGCGCCATCGCAGCGCGAGGACGAAGGACTGAATACTGAGGACTGAATACGAGGCCAAGATCATGGATCGCAACGAATCGCAACGACATTATAAAAGAGCGCGGCGACTCTCCGCTCTCTTTTCCTTCAGCCTCGCCTTCCTCTTACTCGCTGGAACGCTCCACTCAGTACTGAGTACTGAGTACTCAGTACTTGGCGCCGCAGAAGCCCCCGCGCTTCTCCTCGGTGTTGGTGATTCGCTGATGGCCGGGGTCGGGGCAAGCCTGCCGGACGAGCGGGGCGAGTTCGCGCTGGTGGCGGACTTGATGCGCGGGCGGTATGGGCCGAACCTGCGCGCCGTCAATGTCGCCGTCCCCGGCGAGACGAGCGCGACACTGCTCGCGCCGACACCGTTACCGCCCCCCGCCGCCGGGGAGCCAACGCCGACACCGACACGCCCGCAGATCCTCCGGGCGCTCGATGAATTAGGTCGGCTCCCGCAGGGGCAGCAGGCGGTCGTGCTCCTCAGCATCGGCGGCAACGATCTCCAACGGATAGCGAGCACGGAGACGCCCGCACGCGAGGCCGCACTGGCGACCTTTCGCGCCAATCTGACGACGATCGTGACGCGTCTGATGGAAGGTGGCCAGACGCGCGCGCTCCTGATCCAGACGATCTACGATCCTTTCGGCGGCGATCCAACCGCCGTCCATAGTGACGCATGGTGGATCGAGCAGTTCAATGGCGCGATCCGCACGGTTGCGGCGGCGACGCAGAATGTGACGGTCGTTGAACTGGCGGCGCAGGTGCGCGGCAAGGAGCAATCGCTGACGCTTGGCCGCTTCGATGATGTGCATCTCTCCAATGCGGGCCACCGGCTCGCGGCAGATTTGCTCTGGGCGGCGGGCGGCTTCGATACCACCCCACCGGACGTGACGCTCGTCGCGCCAGTGGGCGGAAATACGCCGCGCCCGGTGTTGACCGTGCGCGCGACGGTGACGGATGACAGCGGCCCAAGCGGTGTGGCGCGTGTCGTGTTGCTTGCGGACGGCACGGAGCAGGGGGAATTGATGGCTCGGCCAGACCTCGCACCGGATACCTATCTCGGCTACTGGGATGGACGGCTCCTGCCGGGGCCGCACACGATCGGCGTCGCTGCGACGGATCGCGCGGGCAACCGGCGCGAGATGACCGTCGCTGTGACTGTTGGCGCGGCGGCATAAGAAGTTTGCGGTTCGCGGTTCGTGAACCGCGAACTTTCGCTCCTGATTGCACGGCTTCCGCGCGCCACGTATACTGCGGCCAGCCAGCGAAGGGGTTCGAGGTTCGGAGATCGAGGAACGACCGCGAACTTCGAACTCCGAACT
>JALYUS010000837.1 GCA_030853625.1 Chloroflexota bacterium | reverse complement strand
GCCATGCAGTCAGCGATGTGCAAGTCGTTTTCTGCCTCGATACGCCCCGGCTGCGTGCGCTCGTGCATCCACCGTTGTGCGCGGGTGGACCACGGGACGACGGGAACGGGCGGGCACGAGCGCAAGTCGGGGACAGAGATGCCCGGGGGTGGCGTCATCGGCAGCGACATGGGTTGCCCCGGTGGGGCGGAGCGCACCGGCGACAGCGGCGTGCTCGATACGACAGGATCCGATGGGACGCGGGAGGCCACCCGGATTGGCGGCCGATCGCGGATCGTATCGGGCACGGTCGCTCGGGTCCGTACCTCCGCGAGACGGGAACGGATGGGGTCGGGTAACGACATCACCTCCTCCTTCCTCAGTGCATGGAGCCGTGCATCATGGCGATGAGCGAGAGCAGGGCGGCGAGTCCGAGGATGGCATGCCGGAGTCGCCGCCGATGCTGCCGTGACGCTTCCGCACGGATCGCCGCCACGATGCAGTCGTGCAACCATGCAGGCGGTTCCGGTCGGGAGAGTCGGGAGAGCGCTCTTCCATCCTGCACCTCGGCGTGATCCATCTGTTCCTCCATCTATCCGAAAATACGAACGTATCTACGTCACATTCGTATATTCAGATAATACGTGATCCGCGCAACATCCGCAAGTTCGTGATGATTGTGGTATCATCCGCAGAAGCGAATGCCGCACGCATCCTGCATCGCGTCGGCGATGGCGAGAGGTGAGAAGATGACGGAACAACAAGCGATCGTGCATCCGACGCTTGCCGAGAAGATCGACCGGCTGTTCACGGCGATCCGCCCAGAGGGACGGCGTGAGTATTCCTACGAGGAAGTCTCCGCCGGCATCCGGCAGCGCGGGATCGCGCCCGTGTCAAACACTACCTTGTGGGAGTTGCGCACCGGCAAATTGGACAACCCCAAGATGCGCACGATCGAGGCGTTGGCCGACTTTTTCGGGATACCGATCACCTACTTCTTCGCCAATGAGCCCGATGCCGCTCGTCTCTACGCCCAGCTCGCCCTGTTGCCGGCGCACCAGGACAGGGATATCCAACGGATCGCCCTGCGCGCCGCCGATCTCTCCCCGGACACGCTGAAGATGCTCGGGCAGATCGTCGAGCAGGTACGCCATCTCGAAGGAATACAGGGCGGTCGGCAAGGATTACGGCAACCGCGTGTCGACAACGATCGCGAACAACAGAGGGAAGCGGAGCAGGAGGAAACTTCCCGAGGGACCTAAGCATGGACATGAAATGTGTGCAAAAGCGCTGTGAAGCGCGTCTCCGCGATCTTCCCATCCCCGTCCCCTTCGATGTCCACGTCTTCGCCGCGCAGGTGGCTACCCGCCGCCGCAGGCCGATCGTGCTGCATGCCATGCCGCTGCTCGGGTCACCCTTCGGCGCATGTGTTCCGCGCCCGGCGGCCGATTATGTGGTGTACGAGCAGGACACCACGCCGCTGCATCGGCAACACATCATCGTCCACGAACTCTGCCACCTCATCTGCGGTCACCTCGCGGTCGGCGTAGGTGCCCCCATCGCCTTCCGGTCGGCAGAAGCCCCCGACGAGCCCCAGGCGCTGCCGCGTGCGACCTACGATGACGACGACGAACAGGAGGCGGAGATGCTCACGACATTGATCCTCGTGCGCGTGTACGGCGCACAGGCAAATACCGTAGCCACCGACCCGGACGTTGTCGGCGTGCTGCGCCTCCTCGATTGTCTGGAAGGCTTGAACAGTGGCGGGTGAGTCCGTGAGCGCAGCCCTTGTCGTGCTCCTCTGGGGATCCCTACTCATCAAACTCCACGCGCTGCACTGGCATCTGCGGGATCCCGCCCAGCGCGCCAATTGCGCCTCCCTCCTCACCGTCGCCCTCACCATGACGGTCTTCCATCCGCCCGTCTATCGGGCGATCGACCGCGTCGCCGGTATCCCGAACTTCTCGCGACTCCTGGGTAACAGTCTCGGTGTCGTGAGCGCATGGGCATTCCAGCCGGTGATCATTCGCTTACTGCACGACCGTGCGCACAAACGCGGGATACTGGGGAGCGGCTGGCTGATGGCGGCGACGATCGCGATAATGGCGCTCCTGTTCTTCCGCGCCTCCGTGCCCGTCGAGGCGCCGACAGATTTCCAGGCGCGCTACCGCGCCGCCCCCTACACTGCCGAATATCGGCTCGTGCTGCTCGCCTATATCGGCATCCTCGTCTTGCAGATCTTTCTCCGCTCGCTCCGTAATGGCCAGGTTGTTGGCAGCATCCCCCAATCGTACCTGCGGCTCCAGGCGCGCATCCAGACGGTCGGCTGGGGACTCGGCGTCGCCTATGCCGGCCTCGAATGCGGCTACATCGCGTTCGCGCTCCTGGGCATCGTCTCCCCGCATGCCTATCCGACGACGCTGGCATACACGCTCTTCGCCAGTGGTTGTATCGCGCTACTGAGCGGGGGAGTACTGGGCGTCTATCACTGGAGCGCACAATATCGGACCTACCGGCTGCTCTACCCACTCTGGCGTGACCTCTACCACGCCACGCCCGGCATCGCACTCGACCCGCCCCACTCGGCGCGTGCCGACATACTCACCCTGCGGAATCCTGGCCGACTTCTCTACCGCCGGGTGATGGAGATCCGCGACGGGGTCGTCGCGTTGCACCGCTATACGGACGCGGCGCTGCTCGACTGGGCACGAGCGCGCTGTCGCGCCACAGGCACACTCGAAGAGGACGCCTCGACATGCACCGATGCGATCGTCTGGGCGGCGGCCATCGAGGCGAAGCGGCGCGGGCAGCGGGTTCTCATCCCAGTAAGCAGCACGCCGATGCGCGCCGTTATAGACTTGGACGCGGAAGTGCGACACTTGGCACGGGTGGCACATGCCTACCGACGTCTCGTCGGTCGTGCCGGGACATTGGCCGATCAGCCGCGTTTCCCGCCACCGTTGCCGACGCAGATGGGAGGAGATCAATGACCGAATCACGACTCATGCCAGCGCTACGCAGGCGCAATCGTCTCGCACGGGTCGTCACGGAGGTTTTTGCCCCCTCCCCCTTGGCGGCGGTCGTCCTGGTGATCGTGGCGTGGCGGTTCTCCGCTACCACGAGTGAGGCGCTGAAGTGGGCATTATTGGGCATTCTGTTCGCGCCGGCGGTCCCGCTGCTCTATCTGTTCCGGCAACTCCGGCACGGGAGAGTGACCGATCACCATGTCCGGCGGCGCGAGCAACGCGCGCCGATCATCCTCTTCACCCTCGCCTGCGGCTTCGCCGCCCTCGCCGTACTCTCCCGACTGGGCGCGCCACGGCAGGTGATCGGGCTCGTCTGCTCGGGTGCGGCGGGGCTGATCGTCGCCCTGGCGATCACCCGCTTCTGGAAGATTTCCATCCACGCGGGCGTGGCCGCCGGGATCGTCGTCGTCTTCCTCTATCTCTTCGGCTGGTGGATGCTCC
>JALYUS010000830.1 GCA_030853625.1 Chloroflexota bacterium | reverse complement strand
GCGCTGATCATCGCCCCGGCGACGGTGTTTGTACCAGTCCCGGATTGCACCGTGCCCGTATCGGCGCAACTGAAGGCGACCGTCACGCTCTGATTGGTCCAGGTATTCGGCATATACGGCGTCGTGTCGGCCTTGACGGCGCTCCCCGTGATGGCGGGCTTGGTCATATCAATCTTGATCGGGCTGAAAGTCACCGCGTTGGCGGTATTCCCGGCGTTATCCATGCATGTACCCGTATTTGTGACAGCCTGGTCGGCGCCCTCAGCGCTCACCGCCGCCCCCGCGACGGTGTTGGTGGCGACCCCGGAGGGGTTGACGCCGCCGTCCGCGCACGAGAAGCCGACCTGCACACTCTGGTTCGTCCACGTCCCCGCCGTGTATGGCCGGTTATCGCCCGTCGTCCTGGCGCTGGCGGTGATCACCGGTGGAGTTGTGTCGGTGCGCGTGAAGGAGACCTTCACATCGGTCGCATACCCATAATCCTCCGGCATCGTCAGGGTGCAGGGATTGGCGGAGCATGGAGAAGTGCATCCGCCCTTGCCGCAGAGTGTGCCGACATAGTTACCGAACGCGGACCACGCGTTGGCGGTCGGCGTCAGTGTGACGACCGTACCCGCCGGGAATCGCGGCGCGCAATTGGGTGGGCAGACCGTGCCGCCGTCGTTCGCCGCAGGCGAGTACGTGATGACGCCGGAACCGGTGCCGGTGGTCGAGAGGTTGATGGCATCCGTCGTCCGGGGGATCGTCACGTCCCATGTCGCGTCATACGAGACGCAGCATCCTGTGTAATACCGGAGACGGATGTGATAGACGCCGTAGTTGGCGTAGACATGCTCGCCCGAGAGGTCACCGCCCGAACAGGAGGTGGTAATGTTTACCCCGGAGGTTACCGTCCGAGACGAGCAGAATTGGACGGACGCATTGGAACTTGTGCCATCTCCCCAGTCAATCGAGGGATCCGGGGCGGCCACGACACCGACGCTGGGATCGAAGGTCGCGTAGGCGGAGACGGCGACGCGGTATCCGCCCTCGATGAGGGGGTTGATTGCCGGGTCGTTCACGCGATCATACCCACTCGTCGCCGAGACCGCGACGGGCGCGAAGGCGGCGAGCGCGCCGATGAGCACTAACGACGCAACGAAGGCATGAATCCATGCGCGTGGATGAAACCGGGTGACCATGACACCGCGCGTAGCGGTTACTCGCATCGCGTTGACTGTCCTCTGCCTTTTCTCTCCATGCATGCCGATCGCTGCCCGCAATCTCTCCATCCCGTTTCCTCCTCGCTGGATACCGTTGCGGCACGCGCTGCAACCGGATAGGGACAGTATGCCGACCGCAGTATCGGGGCAAAAGTGACAACGCCCTGACAACACCGTGACAATGGTCAGAAATAAGGCGGCATGGTCCCAAAGCATTTCGTGCCGAACCGCCGCTCACGAAATCGCGGCCATAATCATCACCAGCAAAACGCCCCGTCAGCAATGACGGGGCGAGGCGGGAACTTTGCTTCGCGTACGGAGAGGCGATTGCCCCGCCGCACAGGCTGCTAAAGATATGCGGATTAGACGCGGCGAGAGTAGAATTCAACGATCAACCGCTCGTCCACCTGGACGGGGATGTCGCCACGTTCCGGCATCGTCACGAGTCGTCCGGTCATCGCATTGCGGTCGAAGGTCATGTAGGTCGGCACGCTCGCATGCTGATCGAGCGCGTCGAGCACAATCGGATTCTCGCGCATCTTCAGGGCGAGCGAGATAGTATCGCCCGGCTTGACGCGGTACGACGGGATGTCTACTTTCTTGCCGTTGACCTGGACGTGGCCATGATTGACGAACTGACGCGCGCCCCAGATCGTCGTGGAGAAGCCGAGGCGATGCACCATATTATCCAGCCGACATTCGAGCAACTGCACGAGGATTGTGCCACTGTTGCCGGTCAGAGAAACCGCCTCTTTCATGTAGTTCATCATCTGCTTTTCGAGCACGTTGTAGGTGTAGCGGAGTTTCTGCTTCTCGATCAGCCGCTTCGCGTACTCGGACTGCTTCGGACGGCGGCGATTACCC
>JALYUS010000822.1 GCA_030853625.1 Chloroflexota bacterium | reverse complement strand
TGGTAAAGGATTATTGAGGCGGATAATGAACGAGCAACAGCGCACAACCGGCCACATCATCATCGCGGACGACCTGCCGCATGTCCGCGCGAGCATCCGTGCAATGCTGACGCTCGCGCTCGGCGCGCAAGTTGTCGGCGAGGCGGGGACGGCGGGTGAACTGCTCGCACTGCTCGCCACGACCGAGGCGGACATCATCATTGTGGACCGCGACCTCTCTGGCCTGGATGATGCGACGGTCGTGGATGAGATGCGGCGGCTTGCACCAACCAGCCGGATCGTCCTCTGCTCCGTCTTCGAGCGGACGGACGGCATGCGCGAATGTCCCCTGATGGCGGACTTCACGCTCTCCAAGTCCCTCGGCCCCGATCACTGGGTGCAGGCGCTGAATCGTCTGTTGATGGCGCATGCACCGGGCGTCATCAATGTCGCGGTCGAGAAGTCGTCGGAGATGATGAAGGTGCATGGCTTTCCCGACGCGGAATGCCCGGCTGGGATGCCTACCCCCCTGCCCCCCTCCCGAAACGGGAAGGGGAAGGCGCACTAATCGCGCAATTGCATCGTGTGATCCCGCCGTCTCCATGCCACCATCGGGAAACATGAGTCATCCCGAAGTTTGGGGCGGCGCGAGGCGATGTTCGTGCCAGAGGCAGCCGAGGGCGGAGCGGAGGCGATAGAGCGGAGTCGGGGTCTCCCGGCTCCGTTTTCCCGTCCGGTGGCACCAGCAGCGCAGGAGCCAGCGCCGTACTTCTTCCAGTGCGGGGTCGAGCAGGGAGAGCAGGAAGGCATAGACGAGCGTCGCCATCAGCAGCAACTTCTCGCGTCGCTCCCACGTCCAGACGCGTGGACTTTCCATCGCCAACTCGCTCTTGCCGTAGCGCCAGGTCGTCTCGGGAGCCCTTTGGGCAGCATGCCAGCGCCGCAGATAGATGAAAACGATATGCCAGGCGTCCTCGGCGCAGTGAACCGGCTCAGTCGTGAGCAAATACCACGGTTCGCGCCCCTTCCCCTGCCGGGCGACAACCAGCCAGAGCGGCTGCGCCGAGGCGGCATGGGTGACGGGAAAGGCAACCACACCGGTGCGCCGCTCGCAGTGGCGTTGGGCATCCCAGATGAGCCGATGCTCCCAACTGCGCTTGCCCCGCGCGATCTGCCAGGCTTTGCGCTCTTCACCTGCAGCATCGCACAGTTTGTAGCGTCCGGGCCAACGCAACACGAAGCGCACCGTCGCCTCCAACGCCTGCACGAGCCACGCCCGCCCCGCGAAGCCGCGATCCCAGACATGCACCACCCGCCGACCCCACGCCGCGACGCACTGGGCGAAGAGCGCTCCTTCCTCGGCGCGCTTGTCGCTCGTTCGCTCGCCCCGACTCGTCCACCAACGCATCGCCGCGACGGTCGGCGGGCCGCTCATGCCGAGCACGAGCACGCCGATCCATTGCATGCCCGGCACGAAGATTGGGCGCACGGGCGGCTGGAAGAAGCCGGGCTTGATGCGCGTCAGGCGGTGCGCCTTGCTCGAACGAACGGCGCATAATCCTTCGATCGCCTGGCTTTCGGGCTTTTCGAGCACACTCTCATCCCAGACTGCCAACACCGCCTCGTCGCCCGTTTCGAGGGCAGTGAGGCGGGCGGCGGCCTGCTGCCAGAGGAACTGGGTGATCAGCGCGGCGGACCACTTCGGGGAGCGCAGCAGGTTGGAGAGCCGTTTCGTCCCGGCGGGCGCATGATCCGGGGAGAGCAGGTAGCCACCAAGTTCACTCAACAGCAGGCCGTGGGCGCGATTGCGCCAGCGGACAATCGCCTCGATGCTCGCGGCGAAGGTGCGCACGAGACGGCAATCGAGGTGTACGTCGAGCACGACGAGCAACGGTGCGAGAAAGAGTCCCAACTGTTGGCGCAGTGCCGCCGCAATCGCGGGAGACGCTTGCCCTCCCGCCGTGAGTCGGGCATCATCAGACATGGCAAAACCTCCTGGGTAGGCATCGAATCAGATAATCCGATCCTACCGCAGGAGGTTTTGTTGCGTCAGTCATCCCGCAAACTCCGGGATGACTCATGTTTCTTGTCGTATGACGAAGAGACACGTCGCCCGCAGAGCGGGCAGGCACTATCCCGCCTAACTGCGGCGGTTCGGCTTCTCGGTGACCTTCTCGTCCACCAGATTACCC
>JALYUS010000813.1 GCA_030853625.1 Chloroflexota bacterium | reverse complement strand
CCGGTCGTGGTGATCCGATATACCCTGCCCTGATCGTCGTCGGTTACGTACAGCGCGCCGTCGCTGCCGACCGTCACGCCGACCGGACGGCCCCAGACCTGCCCCGGATTGTCCGCGCTCCCCGGTAGCCAGCCCCACGCGAAATTTTCCGGCTGACCTGCCTGCCCATTGACGAAGGGCACGCGCACCACCTTGTAGCCCGTCTTCACCGAGCGGTTCCACGAGCCGTGATCGGCGATGTAGATGCTGTCTTTGTATGGCTGCGGCGCGTTGAATTGATCGCCAAACGTCAGGCCAAGTGGGGCGGAATGCGCGGCCAGGCCGACCTCGGCGGGAACCGCCTGCGTGCAGCGAGACGGGTCTCCGAATTCCGGGTTTGGCGTCGTGCCATTGTAGCAATACGGGAAGCCATTGAAACTGCCATCGCGGACGATCCGCAGTTCGTCCGGCGGGATGTTGTCGCCGATGCTGTCGCGCCCATTGACCGTCGCCCACATCGTATTTGTGCCGGGTTGCCACGTAACGCCAACCGCGTTGCGTAGGCCGGTCGCAAAGAGCCGCCCATTTGTGCCGTCGGGATCGTAGACGCTGATCGCGGCGCGGCGGTTATCTTTTTGCACGCAGACGTTGCAATCCGAGCCGATTGCCAGATACAATTTGCCGTCCGGGCCGAAGGCAATCGTGCGCGTCCAGTGATCGGTGGGCGGTGGCAGATTCGGGATGACGACTTCCTTGCTGCCCTGCGGTTGCATCGCATTATTTGGTGCGGAGAAGCGCGCGACCTCGTTTGTCTCGCCGACATAGACCCAATCCTGATAAAAGGCGATGCTCGATGGGAGGTTGAGGCCGCTGGCGAAGACGACCGTATTGTCGGCCTTACCGTCGTGATTCACGTCCGGCAGGATGAGGATACGGCCATTGCCGTCGGCGACGAAGAGCATGCCGTCCGACGGGCGCACGGCCATGAAACGGACGGGGCCGAGGTTCTGCGCGTAGACATCAATGTTAAACCCGGCCGGGAGCATCACTGTCCCACCGGGTACGGCGTGTGTTTGCGGCGGTCCGGTCGGCGCGGTGGCCGTGGGCGGTGCAGTCGCGGATGTCATGGGCATGGTCGTCGCGGGGAGCGCCGTATTGCTCGCGCTGTCACTCGGCGTCGGCGATGGCGGCGTATCCGTCGGTGTCGCGGGCGATGACGCCGTCGCGTCGGTTGTTATGCCGTTGAATGCCTGCGTACGTGTGGTCGAGGCGACGGTTGCAGCGGCAGTAACCGGGGTCGCGGTCGCTTTACCGCCGCACGCCGTGAGGAGCACGATGCAGCAGCCAATGAGAACAAGCGGCGTGGTTCGGAATCGTCGCATGGCAAACCTCCGACGCAGCACGACTGCACCCGAAGCGATCTCGATTATACTGCATGTCTGAGGCCACCGTCCGAGAACTCCTAACCCCCGGCCCGTTCCCTCGCAGGGAAGGGGGTTGGGGGGTTAGGAGCGCCCGCCAGTCAGGATGAGAAGGCGCCGTGGACGACAACGGCGACGCCGAGCATGAAGAAGCCGACGACGACAGCGACGGCGATATTGTCTTCCTCGAAAATCTTCCTGCGAATTTCGTGCGGATGGAGTGCGTCAAACAGCCAGTAGCTGAAAAGCAACAGCGCCATACCGGTGAACGCGTAGATGACGGCGCTGATCCAGATGCGCAGTTCGTGCCCAAAATCCACGGTGTTCCTCCCCTCTCTCCCCATGATCCGCTACGATCTGCGATGCATTGCTTTGGTAATCATACAGAGCATAACACATGAGCACACAAGGCGCGGTCGCTCACTTGCGGACGAGCATCAACGCGGTCTGGGGCGGGTTGAACCATTGCGCGCCGTTCTCAGTGACTTCGAGGTCATCTTCGAGCGCGATCATGCCGTACCCCTCGACGAATGTGCCGATCTCCAGGACATAGCACTGACCGGCCTCGATGATCTCGTTTGGTTTCTCGCCGTACCGCTCCCACCGGGGATAAAAGCCCCCGCCGCCATCGTGCGCGACATGGCCGAGTTGGTGGCCGAGACCGAAATGCCACTCCTTGCCGCGCTCCGCGAAGAACTCACGCGCCGCCTCGTCCACCTGCCAACCGAGGATGCCGGGCCGCACGGCGTCGAACGCTTCCGCAATCGCGCGCTGCACCGTCTCGAAGTCGCGCCGGACCGGCGATGGCGCGTTCGTCTCATCGTCCCGCAGGAAGTACCAGGTGCGCTGCATGTCGGAGGAATAGCCGTCAATCGTGATGCCGAAGTCGAGGCGCAGCAGTTTGCCCTTCTCGACGACATTCGCCGTTGGGCCGACGTGGCCGATGGGGGATTGATCGCCTGCCGTGACGGTCGGGTTGTATTCCTGGTCCCACGAGAAGCCATAGCCGAGTTCGCGGCAGCGACGATGGAAGAACTGCTGAATCTCCTGCTCGGTCGTGCCGATCTGCACCCACGCGGTCATCTCCGCGAAGAGCCGTTCCGTCTCTTCGCAGGCATGCTTGATCCGCTTCCGTTCCTCCGGCGATTTGCGGCCCCGCACGCGCGACGCAATCGGTTCAGCGGAGATGAACCGCGCCGGATACGGCGTCCCATCGAGCGCGCTCGTGAGATTCAGCCACATGCCATGCGTGAGGCCGTCCGCCTTGTCGTTCTCCGTGCTGTAATCGAGGGCGATTTGTCGCGGATCGAACCGCGTGATGATCTCCCGCAGCGTCTCGCTCCACCCCTGCACATATCCGTGCGGCGTGTAGATGCCGCCCGCCTCGATCTGCGCGACATCACCCGTGCCGACGATGGCGTGCGCCTCGCCGGAACGCGTGATGATGAACGCGGATTGCCACGTCGCGCCTGCACCGACAACAATCGGGATCGAAGGATCGCAGAGCGTGCTCGTCTCCCGCCCGACGAGCATCCACATGTCTATATCGAGTTCATTGAGAATGCCGACCGCCTGCGCGACCTTTTCCTTGACCAGTTGATTGACCATAGATTGCTCCTTGTGGTGGGGATCCGCTTGAACTGCCAGGACGCCAGGAGAGACTTACCGCAGAGGAGACAGAGAGCGCAGAGTGCGCGGAGAAGGAAAACAATATGATCTCCTCTGTGTGCTCTGCGTCCTCTGCGCTCTCTGCGTTAATTCTCTCCTGGCGATTCGATTTATCGGTTTACCAACGTCGCCGCGAGATTGAGGAAATAGGCGGCGATCCACTGCTGGGCGTCTTTCATGCCCTGCACGGTCGCGTACTCGTTCGGGCTGTGGACGCGACCGCCGTGGCCGAGGCCACCCATCGCGACGGGGATGTTGAGCCACTGCTTGTCGGTGAAGAGGTAGAAGGGCGCGGAACCGGCGAGATGGGGCCAGATTTCCGGTTCGTGGCCAAACTGGCGGTAGGTTTCGATCATCGCGCGCACTGGCGGGTCGTCAATCTGCGTCTTTGCCCACGGGTAGGCGTCGAGGATTTCGACCGCGATGTCCGCGAAGCCGTGCCGGTCGAGATGGGCGCGGATGCGCGCATAGGTCGTGTGCGGGTCCATGTTGCGGACCATGCGCACATCCACTTTCGCCTTCGCCTCATGCGGGATGATCGTTTTTGTCCCTTCTTGCCAGTGCCCGCCGACGATGCCATCTATGTTGAGCGTCGGCTGGTAGAGATACTTCCGCAGGAGCGGCACGCCATCGAGGTCGTACTTGAAGCGGCGCACCTCGTCGCCGCGCAGCCGCTCGTCGGGATCGAGCGTCGGCGCGAGGGCGGCGAGCAACGCCTCGTCGTGGGCGTCCGCCGGTTCGACCTCATCGTAGAAGCCGTCCACGAGAATGTGTTTCTGGTCGGTCGTCAGCATCGAGGAAAGGGCATGCGCGAGCCGCCACGCCGGATTGCCGTACCAGACGGCGTTCGAGCCAT
>JALYUS010000753.1 GCA_030853625.1 Chloroflexota bacterium | reverse complement strand
CCATTATCCAGTTAAATTATTGATGTTCATAAGCCCGCCGCCACCCGCCTTACAGAGCGCTTTCCAGCGGCGCGCGGAGCCGCATGACCTCGTCAGCAACCGTTTCGATGCGCCGCCAGCCGTCCGGGTTGCGCATCCGCATCGCCGGAGGGGCGAGCGCGCGATAATCGGCCAGCGCATCGTCGGCGATACGGAGCGCGAGGAAGCATGCCTGCCCTTCCGGCTGCTCCCAGTAAGCGGTGAGGGCTTCGCGCGCTTCGATCAGTTGCTGCTCGATGCGATCGAGATCATCCATGAACCTAACCCCCGGCCCCTTCCGTTCCTCGGCGTGGGAAGGGGTGACTCTTCGCGATACCGAGGCGTTCCGCATAACGCCTCGATCTTCAAAAGGCTCACTCCCCTTCCTCGCGGGAAGGGGCCGGGGGTTAGGTCGCATCCCGGTCAATCGAGGAATTCCAAGCGGTGCGTGCCGATCCCCTTCGCTATCGCTTCCGCGAGCAGCAAGGCGTGGGCCGCATCGTTCAGATCGAGCATTTCGACGGGCGAGTGCGAGTAGCGGCGCGGCAGGTTAATAACGCCCGTCGGGATGCCCTCACGAACGAGGTGCATCGTCCCGGCATCGGTATTTGCGCCCGCGAGTACGACGGGCTGCACCGGAATCTCCGCCGTCTCCGCCGTATCGAGCAGCAGGCGCACCATTTGCGGCGGCATATGATGGCCTGAGCCGCCACCGCCCGCCATCAGGCGAATGACCGGGCCTGCGCCGATCTTCACATTGGCATCCTGCGCGAGGCGCATTTCCGGCGTGTCGCCGGAGGGCATCGTATCAATGACGATGATGTAGTCCGGGTTGAGCCGGTAGGCGAGCACCTGCGCGCCCCGCAGCCCGACTTCTTCCTGCACCGCGACCGCGCAGGTAAGCGTGCCGCCGAGGGTTGTCCCCTGAAGTCGTTCGAGCAGTTGGAGGAGGATCGCACAGGAGATGCGGTTGTCCACCGCCTTGCCGTAGACGCGGTCGCCGTTCGTCAACGCGGAGAGCGGCGCGTCGTAGGTGATCGGCGTGCCCGTGCGGATGCCGAGCGCGATGACTTCCGCCGCCGTGTCGTAGCCGACATCAATGTAGAGATCGCGGATCGGTGGCACGGTGCGCTGCTCGTCCGGCCGCTGGAGATGGCCCGCCTTAACGCCGACGATCCCCGGCACGCCGCCGACCCGCACCTTCCGCGCGACGAGCAGCGTCTCGATCACGCCGCCATTCTTCGCGAAGCGAATCTTGCCGTCCGGCTCAATCGCCGTGACCAGTCCGCCAATCTCGTCCGAGTGTGCCGAGATGACGAGGTGCGGGCCGTCACCGCCGCGCGTCGTCGCGAGCACATTCCCCATCCGGTCCACGGTCACTTCGTCCGCGAGCGGCGCGAACCGCTCCCGCAGCCAGCGCACGACGGCCATTTCCTGCCCCGCCACGCCATCAAGCGCGGTCAGTTCGCGTAAGGTCTCCTTCAGTTGCGCTTTGATTGGCCCCAGATCGGTATCTGCCACGATTTCCCCCTCCGTACGCGCTCATGCATCCAATCGCGCAAGCATACCGCACCCGCGCGTGTTTCGACCTGTATGTATTCGTGCAAAAACCCCTTGCCGCCGCACGGCTGCTACGCTATGCTACCGATCAGGCGCCAGTTGCATTTTCCCGAAGGGTCCGCGTGGTATGTACTTCCGGCTGCCACGACCACCATGCAGAGCGAAGCGCGCCAGTCTGCTCCGCTCTCGGACACGACAACTGGTGGTATGCATCACGCGAATGGTATTGCAGGTATCGTGAAGGGACGGGAGAGAGATGGACGACGAGCGGACGGGGACGACGAACCCGGTATCCACACGGCGCGCGCTCAGTCGCCGCCACTTCCTTGCCGGTGTGACGGCAACCGCAGGCGCCGCGATCCTCGCCGCCTGTGGCGGAGCCAGTAGCGCGACCAATACGCCAAAGTCAGCAGGGGCAACGAACGCACCCGCTGGCGTGCCGACGTCTGCTGCCGCTGCCGCGACCACTGCTCCGGCAACCAGCGGTTCAGCCGTTGCGCCGACGACTGCTGCCGCCGCGCCGACAACCGCCGCTGCTGCCGGTGGCAAAGGCAAGTCATTGAAGATGTCCCGCAATGCCGAGCCGTTCTCGCCGCTCATTCCGTGGCAGATTGACGACAACCCCGCACTTTTCATCTCCGTTAATATGTATGACACACTCCTTCGCACGACGAAGGACGGTCTCGGCGTCGAACCCGGCCTCGCGACAAAGTGGGAATCGAGTGCGGATAGCCTGACGTGGACCTTCACGATCCGCGATGGGCTGAAGTTCTCGGACGGCACAGCGGTGAAAGGCGACGACTTCGTGACCTCGCTCAAGCAGGTTTCACAAGGCACGAAGAGCGCGTGGAAGGATAACTACAAGGCGATTAAAGATGTTCAGGCGCCGGATGACAAGACCGTCAAGGTGATTCTGAGCCAGCCGCACGCGCCGATCCTCTCCGAACTGGCGATGTTCTGCGCCGCCATCCTGCCTGCGGATATGGCGAAGGCGAGCGATGCCGATGGCTTCGACGCCACCAAGAGCAGGGGCACCGGCGCCTACGCGCTCAATGGCTGGAAAAAGGGCGAGCCGCTCGTCCTGACGCGCAACCCGAACTACTGGAAGGGCACGCCGACCGTTGATACAGTCACCGTTGAGTTCGTGCCGGACGACAACGCGCGCATTCTGAAGTTGCAGGGCGGCGAGACGGATGTCATTGACTTCGTGCCACTCAGCCAGTTGGCGAGCCTCGGCCAGCAGCCGAACGTCAAGACGCAAGCGTTCGTCATTCAGCAGTTCGACGCGCTACAGATGAATATCACCTTTAAGCCCCTCGATGATGTGAAGGTCCGGCAAGCGCTGAATTACGCGCTCGATAAGGAAGCGATCCTCAAGGCGGTCTATTTCGGTCAGGCAAAGTTCATGAACTCACCGATTCCCCCCGGTACGTACTACGATAAGACCCTGCCCGGCTATCCGTTCAGCCTCGATAAGGCGAAGCAACTGATGGCGGCATCGTCCGTGCCGAGCGGCTTTACGGTGGACTACACCATTCCTTCCGGCAATAACGTCTCACAGCAAGTTGCGACGATTGCCAAAGACCAATGGTCCAAGATCGGTGTGACGGTCAACATCCTGCAGCAAGAGAGTAGTGTTCGGCGTCAGTCGTATAAGGACGGCAAACTGGCGATCACAACCAGTGGCTGGACAAACGACATGAATGACCCGACGGAAATCGTTAACTACGAGATGCGCGGCGGCGCAAGCCCGTTCGCCATCTGGACGCGTTACAATAACCCGGACCTGAACACCAAGATCACGGCGGCAGACCTTGAGCAGGACCCGAAGAAGCGCGAGGCGGACTATGCGGAGATCCAGAAAATCTATCTGGATGCCGCGCCGCTCGTCTTCATCTCCTATCCGCCTGCGACCGCCGCATGGCAGAAGTACGTAGACGGCTTCTTCATTGACGGCCTCTCGTACTATCGGTTCGAGGACGTGAAGGTGAATAAATAGGTTGGGGCGCGCGACGTATATCCGCAAGCGACTGCTATTGATGATCTTCGTCCTCATCGGAGTGACGTTGATCATCTTCAGCATGATTCATCTCGTCCCCGGCGATCCGGCCTTCCTGATCCTCGGGGACCGCGCAACCGACGAGAAAGCCGCCGAATTGCGGCACCAACTCGGCCTCGACCAATCGCTTCCGCTCCAGTACTGGCACTTCATTTCCGGCATCCTGCACGGTAATTTCGGCATGTCGCTCCTCTACCGGCAGCCCGTGAACAGCCTCGTCATCCGGCGCATCCCCGTCACCATTTTTCTGACCGGCTACGCGATGGCGCTGACGGCGATCATCACCGTGCCGATCAGCCTCTGGGCGGCGACGCACCGGAACAAACTCTCGGATCACCTGATCCGCGCCGGATTCCTCTTTGCCCTGACGACGCCGAGTTTCTGGCTCGGCATCCTGCTCATCCTGCTCTTCAGCCTCCGGCTCCATCTCTTCCCGGTCGCCGGATACGGAGAGAACTTCCCGCAGCATCTGCGCTACCTCTTTTTGCCCTCGTTGACGCTGGCGCTCAACCTCTCGGCGGTGCTGATCCGCAACCTGCGCAACGGCATCATCAACACGCTCGATTCCGATTTCGTTCGCACCGCGCGGGCGAAGGGGCTGGGCAACCGCACGGTGCTGGTCGCGCACGTGCTCCGCAACGCGCTCGTCTCGACGGTGAGTATCTTCGGTTTGCAGTTCGGCGGGCTGATCGGCGGCACAGTCGTGATCGAGACGGTCTTCGCGATCCCCGGGATGGGGCAGTTGCTTTTCACCTCCATTACAGCGCGCGATTATCCCGTCGTGCAGGCGATCACCGTCATCACAGCCTTTCTCGTCATCGTCGTCAACCTGATCGTTGACCTGTCGTACTCCTTCCTCGATCCACGGGTGAGTTATGAGTGAAAATGTCCTGATCACGACGCAACCGGGCGGCATCGCGACAGCCGCGCGTCCGTTGCGGCCTGTCTCCATTCTACGGCGATTGAATATTCGCGGCACGCTGCTACTGGGGTTGATTCTGCTGGCGATCGTCCTACTCGTCGCGCTCTTCGCGCCGCTGCTCGCGCCGTATAATCCAATCGAGCAGGACCTCGGTAACGCCTTTTCCGCTCCCCTCAGCCACGGGC
>JALYUS010000732.1 GCA_030853625.1 Chloroflexota bacterium | reverse complement strand
GGCTTCCAGCCTGTAAATCATTCAGGCTGGAAGCCTGCCACCACCGCGCTCAACACCCGGTACTCCAATGATACACGCCACGGCATGTTCTGCGATACGATAGCGGGGACGGCCTAGCCCCCCAGCCCCCTTCCCTAAAAGGAAGGGGGAGCGAACCTCTTTGGGACCGGGGCGTGCAGGGGAAGGCCTCGATATTACGACGAGTCACCCCTCCCTTTTAGGGGAGGGGCCGGGGAGAGGTTTCTCCGCGAATGCCCAAGCGTCACAGGATGTGGAATAATGCCGCAGGAGGTTTCCATGAGCACGAATGACTTGCACGGCGTGCCGATCACGATTGTTGGCGCGGGGGCGATTGGCGGCACGGTCGGGGCGTTCCTCTCCGACTCCGGGTATGACGTGACGCTCGTGGATCGCGACACCGCGCATGTCGAGGCGATCAACGCGCGCGGGCTGCGGATCACCGGCATCCGGGGCGACCGCGTCTTTCACCCGCGCGCGATTCACGGCGATGACCTGCGCGGCCCGCTCGGCGTGACGATCCTCTGCGTCAAGGGGCATTTCACGGAGGGCGCGATGCAGCAAATCGGCCCGCTCCTCGCGCCGGACGGCTATGTGCTCTCCTTGCAGAACGGCCTCAACGAAGTGGTGATTGCCCGGCACGTCGGCGAGCAGCGGACGGTCGGTGCATTCGTCCACTTCGGCGCGGACCTGATGGAGCCGGGCCTGATCCAACTCGGTGCGGAGCAGACGATCTTCATCGGTGAACTCGATGGCCGCGTCACGCCGCGCGCCGAGGCGCTGCGGGAGATGCTTTCCCACGTCATGCCCGCCGAGGTGACGACGAATATTTGGGGATTCTTGTGGGGCAAACTCGTTTACGGTGCGATGGCCTTTGCCTGCTCGACCGTAGATGCGACCGTGCCGCAGGTGATGAACGACCCACTCGGTCGCCGCGTCTGCTACGAAGCCTCCGCCGAGGCGTACCGCGTCGCGAAATCGCAGGCGGATCGGTTGGAGAACATTGGCGAGTTCAACCCCAATCTCTTCGCGCCCGGCGACGATGCGCAGGCACACGGCGAAAGCGCGCTGATGGAAATGGCGAACGCGATGCGTTCCTCCGTCAAGCAGCACATGGGCATCTGGCGCGATCTCGCCGTCAAGAAGCGCAAGACCGAAGTGGACATGCAGACCGCCGTCATCGTCGAAACCGGCCGCGCGCAGGGCATCCCGACGCCCGTCAACGCCGCCGTCCTCGCCATCATCCACGAAATCGAAGACGGCAAGCGCGGCATGGAATGGAGCAACTTGCAGGAGATCGCGACGCGGGGTGGCCTGCGAGCGGGAGAATAGCGCATTTCCAAGAGGCATTGAGGCATTGACGATTGGCACGAACGTCAGTCGAAGCGACAAGAAGGAGATGCTGATACAAATGCGGGTGACGAAACGCAGAACATGGGCCAACTCGGTGATGCTGAATGGCGTTCGGATTTACCACAATTACGGCCTTTTCGAAATGCTTGATTCGCCTCGCTACAATGCGAGTGCTTACCGCTTTTACGCGCATTCGGTCATATCGAGGAATAGAGGCGTTTGATGGCATTCTACGCAGCTGTCGTTCATCGAGGGAAGAATTATCGGATCGGTGGGTTGATCGAGACGGCATTTGAAACTGAGGAAGCAGCACGATCAGCGGCAGCACACGACGTGGATGAACGCGACGAAGCAAGGATCGTTGCGGTGTTCTCATCTGCCGACCTACAAGCGGCAAAGATCGAAACAATTCGGCGTGGTCTTGATTGGCGATGGCAGCCCGGTCAGAGAGTGTGGTTATCGGGCCGCACACTACACCATCACAGGTACCGGACGTTTGGCCCAACGTGGGATCACGACCACTGTTATTTCTGCTGGCGGAAGTTCATGGATCCCAGCGAACCCACAAGCAAGCCTGAGTGGTTTATCAGCGGCGAGATTGCTACCGAAGGATATGCCACGACAGCCTTTGATGAGCGGCCCGATGATTACTACTGGATATGCGATGATTGCTTTCATGACTTCGATCCGTTCTTCCATTGGGAGGTGATCGAGGGAGAGCGGCGTGAAGAACATGAATGAAATGGTCCTGATCCAAGCACAGGCTGATACGGACGCGAGGTTGAGAGGAGTCTTGAGACAGAACAAATGTCTTGGGATGTGCCTGCGTGGAGGCAAAATGTGACTGAACACCTACGCGTCGAGCGGATACATGCGATGTCTGCTGATCTTCTCAGCCGGGTCAATGCCCGCTTCCCGGACCATCGGTGGGAAGCGACGAATGCCGCGCGTTTCTGCGCTGACGCCGCGAATGTGCTGCTCATCGCTTATCGCAGTGATCTGCTGTGCGGCCTGCTCATCGCGTATCGGCTGCAATGCCTCGATGAGCGTCGGGCGCAGGTTTTCATTGATGAAGTGGACGTGCATGAGGATAGTTGGCGTCGCGGTATCGGGCGCGCGATGCTCTCCGCAGCCCTACGCATCGCACGGGAAATGGGCGCCGACGAAGCATGGGTGCAAACCCATGCCGCGAACGTGCCTGCCGTCGGGCTGTATCGCGCGGTCGGCGGCATCCAGGAGTACTCCGACGAGGCCATTGTCTCGTTCGTCTTCAACATCGAGGGTTCGTGAGATTTCTGTGCCCTTCGTGCCTCTACAGTCGGCTGTTCGCTATCGTTCCAGCGGCAGCGAGACCCACCGTCGCTCGCGAAACGATAATTCGACGGCGTTGATCGCCTCCTGCACCCATGCCCCGTCGGTGAAATCGCCCTGCGTCGGCACGTCGTCAATGATTTCATCGAGGAAACTGGCGATCAGATTCGCGTAGAAGAGTGAGCGCCATGATTCGTTGTTGCTGCCGCCGCGCGGGTAGAACCGTGCCGGTATCTCCTGCTCGACAAACTCCACCGCGTCCGGCGTGGCAATCTTGATCGTCTCCGCTTTGCCGAACTCCTCGATCAGGCGGCAGATGATCGCGCCCTTCTCGCCGTAGATACGCGCCTCGATGCCGGGGTAATTGCCGACCGTCACGTAACTCGTCTGGATCGAACAGAGCGCGCCGCTCGTGTACTCCGCCAGGTAGATGTCGCCGTCATCTATGTTCATCCGCATCATCCGGCCTGTCTGCCGCACCATCCGCTGGGGCACGAAGTTACGCATCGTGCCAACGACCTGCGCGTAGTCCGCGCC
>JALYUS010000723.1 GCA_030853625.1 Chloroflexota bacterium | reverse complement strand
GGGTACCCGGTTGGCAGGGAACGGGAGTCGGAAGTCGGGAGTCGGGAGTCGAAAATCGGGAGTCGGGAGTCGAAAATCGGGAGTAGGGAGTCGAAAATCGGGAGTAGGGGGGATCATGAGCGAAGACACGGGCGAACGTATCGACAGGTACATCGAAGAGTTGTTTATTCCTGAGGACGCGGCGTTGCAGGGGACGTTACGCGCGATGGAGGCGGAGGGGCTGCCGTTGATCGGTGTCCCGTCCGCATTGGGCAAGCTGTTGGGCATCCTGACACGCGCGGTCGGGGCGCGGCGCGTCCTCGAGATCGGCACGCTTGGCGGCTACAGTGCGATTTGGCTGGCCCGCGCCCTCGCGCCCGGCGGACGGATCATCTCGCTGGAGGTCGACCCACGCCACGCCGCCGTCGCCCGAACTAATCTGGAGCGGGCCGGCGTGGGCGATCAGGTCGAGGTGCGGGTAGGCCGCGCCCTCGATCTGCTACCCCAACTGCCGCCCGAGGAACCCTTCGACCTCGCCTTCATCGACGCCGACAAGGTGTCGTACCCGGCCTATTTGGAGTGGGTGACGCTGCTGGTGCGTCCCGGCGGCCTCATCGTGGCCGACAACGTGCTGCGCGATGGCCGCGTGCTCGACGAGGCGACGGCCGACGAAAATGCGCGCGGCGTCGCCCAGTTCAACCGCGCCGTCGCCGACGACCCGCGCCTCGACGCGATCATCCTGCCCAATCGAGGCGGCCATGATGGCGTCCTGGTCGCATCTGTGCTGCCGGCCTCGGCGTGACGGAAGTCGGAAGTCGAATCTAACGACAACTTGCGCGCGCTGCGGTTCTATCAGAAGCGCGGCTTCGTCCTCGTCGCCGTGCATCGCGACGCGGTCGCGGCGGCGCGTGCGCTCAAGCCGGAGATCCCGTTGATCGGAGACGACGGCATCCCGATACGCGATGAGATCGAACTGGAGCTGGCGCTGGAGGGATCGTTACAGCGGATCGCCGTCAAGGAACGTGGCCGGGGCCACATGGAAGAAGGCCGCTAGATCTTTGATATATCTTAGGGTGAGCTTACGCTTCCCGCGCAGTACCTCGGACACTACGGATTGCGTCTTAAAGATGTCCAGAAGATCCTCTTGCCGCAACCCGTTCTCTTCTATCAAAGATCGCAGCGCATCCAGTCCTGTGCGAGGGGGGAAGGCCGTATGCGCGTTGTCGTAGATCTCGATAATATCGGTGAGCGCCCCTAGATACGCCTCTTGCGCATCGGATCGCGCGGGTGATTCGACGAGCGGCCACATGACGTCCAGCGCCTCTTGATAATGCGCGTCATCGCGGATATGCACCAGCGGGAAGGCGCGCACCAACGCCAGATACTCGTCAGTCGCATCGCCGAGCGCCGCCTGCTCTCCTACCTGTATCATCTCCCCGCGCCCTTCCACTTGCCCTTGTCGTATTCCCTATGCGTCAGAAGGTGCTTGATGTAAACAATGCCCGTCTCATAATTGATGTGCACGATCAGGCGATAGTTGTTGCCCTTAATGTTGAAAACCGTCTTGTCGCCCACAATATCGGCCGTGCGATACGTCTCACGCACATCGGTTAGGCTGTGCCACTCCGCCTTGCTTGCCCTGTTGTACCAGTCCGTCGCCGGCCCGACGCAATCGTCGTAGGCTTCGGCCATCTGCAACAGGGTCCGCTTGGCGATAATCCGCATCGTGCCCTTCCCCCCCAACAGTGTTACTATCGCTAATCAGCGATATAGTTGTCAAGTGATAGCCGGCATAACAAGGGCAGCGTGCGGCATACTTCCATCGGGGAGGCTTTGACATGAGTGATGTAACATCCGGATTGCGCGGCGAGTACACATTCTTGCCGCGGGAGCATGTGCTGTTCGGAGTCGGCAGCCTGGAAGGGCTGGCTGGCGAGGTGGAGCGCGTCGGGGGCCGGCGCGCGCTGGTCATCACGGGGCGCTCACTGGCGACGCGGACGACCGTGATCGACGCGGTGACGCGCGCGCTGGGGCCGCTGCACGCCGCGACCTTCGAC
>JALYUS010000713.1 GCA_030853625.1 Chloroflexota bacterium | reverse complement strand
ACCGCCAGGCGCGTTGCCGCCAGCGGCCAGATTGAGGTCGTCCCGGCGAGCCAACTGCGGCGCGGCGACCGCGTGCGCGTCGAGGCGGGCGACATCATCCCCGGCGACGGCGCGGTACTGGAAGGCGTGGCGTACGTCTCGGAGGCGGCGATCACCGGCGAGTCCGCACCCGTCCTCAAGGAGCCGGGTACGGATGTCCGCTCCTCCGTCACGGGCGGCACGCAGATCATCTCGGACTCCCTGCTGCTGGAGATCACGGCGAATCCCGGCGAAACCTTTCTCGACCGGATGATCGCCCTCGTCGAGGGCGCGGCGCGGCAGAAGACGCCGAACGAGATTGCCCTCAACATCCTCATCTCCGGCCTGACGCTGATCTTCCTGATCGTCGTCGTCACGCTCCAGCCCTTCGCGATTTACTCCGGCCATGCGGTCAGTGTGACGGCATTGATCGCTCTGCTCGTTGCGCTCATCCCGACGACGATTGGCGCGCTGCTCTCCGCCATCGGCATCGCTGGGATGGATCGGCTCGTGCAGCGTAATGTCCTCGCGACCTCGGGGCGCGCCGTCGAGGCGGCGGGCGACATTGACGTGCTGCTCCTCGATAAGACGGGTACGATTACCTACGGCAACCGGCTCGCTGCCGAATTTATCCCGGTCGGCGGGCACACGGAGCGTGAAGTGACCGATGCCGCCTTGCGCTCCTCGCTCGCGGACGACACGCCGGAGGGCAAGAGCATCGTCGCATTGGCGGAGGAACGTGGCTTCACGCCCGACCGCCGGATGCTCGACACGGCGGAGTTCATGCCCTTCACGGCGGAGACGCGGATGAGCGGTGTCCGGCTCGACGGTCACAGCACGATGAAGGGCGCGGTGGATGCTGTCCTTCGGCAGGTAGCGAACCCGCCCGCCGACCTGCGCGCGGTCTCGGATCGCATTGCCGGGGAGGGCGGCACGCCGCTCGCCGTGATGGACGACGGTGAGGTGCTCGGCGTTATCTACCTCAAAGACACCGTCAAGCCCGGTATCCGCGAGCGGTTCGCGGATATGCGGCGAATCGGTATTCGCACGATCATGATTACGGGCGACAACCCGCTCACCGCCGCGACGATTGCGCGCGAGGCGGGTGTGGACGATTTCGTCGCGGAGGCGAAGCCGGAGGACAAGATTCGCATCATCCGCGAGAACCAGACGGACGGGCGGCTCGTCGGCATGACGGGCGACGGCACGAACGACGCTCCGGCCCTCGCGCAGGCGGATGTCGGCGTGGCGATGAACACCGGCACGGCGGCGGCGAAGGAGGCGGGGAACATGGTGGATCTCGACTCTGACCCGACCAAGATTCTCGACATCGTTGCCGTCGGTAAGCAACTGCTGATGACGCGCGGCTCGCTGACGACCTTCAGCATCGCCAACGACATCGCCAAATACTTCGCTATCCTGCCCGCGATGTTCGCCGCGACATACCCGGAACTCAATCAATTAAATCTGATGCGCCTGCACACGCCGCAGAGCGCGATCAGTAGCGCGATCATCTTCAACGCGCTCATCATCGTTCTGCTCATCCCGATTGCGCTACGCGGCGTGACATACCGGGCCGAACCGGCGGCGGCGACCTTGCGGCGCAATCTATCTATCTATGGGCTTGGCGGTATTGTCGCGCCGTTCGTCGGCATCAAACTGATTGATGTCATTCTGACGGTGCTGCATTTGACCTGAGAACAGGCCCCTGGCTCCTTTCCCACGGGGAAGGGAGCAAGAGGGAAGTGAGAGAAGAGAGGTTTCTCGCGATGGCAATGAAGACACGACAAGAAACATCAGATAGCGATGCGTCGCTGCTTGGCCGCAGCCGGGACGAGGAAGAGCGGCCGATCGAGACGCCCGGCGCACTCGGCCATTTCAAAACTGCCCTGATCGCCATGGTCATCTTCACGCTCGCGCTCGGCGTGGCCGCGCCCCTCGTGATGACGGGGATCGCGCGGATCGCCTTCCCACGGCAGTCGCAAGGCTCGATCATCACCCAGGGTGGTCAGCCCGTCGGCTCGTCGCTGATCGGGCAAGCGCTCGACCCGAAGGTGCAGCCGTTCTACTTCCAGAATCGCCCCTCCGCGATCGCCAGTGCGGGGACCCCGGCGCCGTATGATGCGGGGAACGCGGGATCGGGCGCGTCCAACCTGTCGCAGACGAGCAAGGCGCAGCATGACGCGGTCGCCACCAACGTCGCGGGAGTACAATCCGCTTTCCCGGGCGCGACGAGCGTTCCCGCCGATCTCGTCGAAGCCTCCGGCAGTGGGTTGGACCCGCACATCACACCGGAGTCGGCGCGCCTGCAAGTGGCGGCGATTGTCCAGAACCGGCAGCAAGCGGGGCAGCAGATCACAGCGGATGCAGTGCAGAAACTCGTGGACAAGAACACCGATGGCCGGACCTTCGGCATCCTCGGCCAGCCGCGCGTCAACGTGTTGAAACTCAATCTCGCCCTCGATGCCCAATTCGGTAAACCGAAACAGCAATGAGCAACGAGTGGTGAAAGCCGCTAAAGGCAGGGGCGCTCAATGAGAAGCACGACATTCACGGCAGTGGGCGTACTCATTGCTCATTGCTTATGAAGGATGAGCCGCGTCGCCCGAACCCTGATGAACTGCTCGCGCGCATTCGCGAGCGGGAGCATCTACCCTACCACGCGAACGGACGGGGCGATTTGCGCCTCTATCTCGGCGCGGCGCCGGGGGTGGGGAAGACTTACGCGATGCTGGAAGAGGCGCACCGGCTCGCGGCGCAGGGCGTGGAGATTGTCGTCGGCTTCGTCGAGACACACGGGCGCGCCGCAACGGAAGCGCTGGTCGGCGGTTTGGAAATTATTCCCCGCAAGGCGATTACATACAGGAGCGTCGCCGTCGAGGAGATGGATACCGAGGCCATCCTGATGCGGCGCCCCCGTGTCGTACTCGTGGATGAACTGGCGCACACGAACGCGCCGGGTTCGCCGCGTGCCAAGCGGTATGAGGATGTGCAGATTCTGCTCGCCGCCGGTATCAATGTCATCTCCACGCTGAATATTCAGCATCTCGAAAGTCTCCATGATGTCGTGGCGGGCATCACCGGTATTCGTCAGCGCGAGACGATTCCCGATAGCGTGCTCGATGCCGCCAACGAGGTGCAGTTAGTGGATGTGCCGCCCGATGTCTTGCAGGAACGGCTGCGGAAGGGCGACATCTATCCCCCGGAGCGCGCGACGCAAGCATTGGAGAACTTCTTTCGCACCGGCAATCTCACCGCGCTGCGGGAACTCGCCCTGCGTCGCGTCGCGGCGGGCGTGGACGCTAAACTCGAAACCTACATGGGCGACCATGCGATCACTGAACCGTGGCGGACGACGGAGCGGATAATGGTCTGCGTGGATCACCGCCCGGTGGGAGAAACGCTGATCCGGCACGCGTGGCGGCTCGTGCGGGGATTGAAGGCGGAGTTCATGGTCGTCACCGTCCGGACTGCGGACGACCTGACGCCGGACAAGCAGGCGAACCTCCAGAAAGCGCTCGACCTCGCCGAGGACCTCGGCGCGACCATCATTACCCTCGAAGGGCGTGACATCGCGGAGACACTCGCCGCCTTCGCGCGCGAGCAGCGGGTGACGCAGATGGTGATCGGTCATCCGCAAAAAAACCGCTGGGAGGAGATGACACGCGGCAGCACGGTTAACCGCATCCTGCGCCTCTGCCGCACGGTGGACATCCTCGTCGTCGCCGACGAATGATCGCGTCTACCCCTGAAGGGACGGACACGCGTTTTTCGGTGGAACGGTGCGAATTGTCCTGTCATCTTTATGCCTTCTTTATGCGCCACGTGCTATCGTCATTTTTGTGTCGGGTCAACGAAACCGGCGCGGAGGACGGCGCCCGGATGCGCCGTGGAATGACCTGACGAACGGGCAATTACACTGGCGCCGGGCCGCGTTACTGTGGAGGCATGTACTCTTCGTATGGTAGCGAATGAACCGAACGTGGCGCCGAATGACGGCCTACCCACGACGGAACCGACAGACGGGGCGCCCGAGCAGACCGAGGTCTTTGCCGACATCGCACACGACCGGCGCGATGGCGCGCGCCCAACGATCGGACGGCGCGTGGTGATGCCCGATATTGATTGGCGCGAAGAGCGCCGGGGGACATTGCCCGGCAACCGCTATGTCCGCGTCCTGCGCTCGGCGGAGCGTGGCTTCACGGAAGTCGGCCCGGGCACGCTGCGCGCGGGTGCGAGCGCCACCGCTCCCCGCACGGGCGCCGGGCGTATCGCGACGGGCATCAAGCGCGCCCTGATCGGTCGCCCGATCGCCAGCGAAAACGCGATCCACGAGCGGTTGACCAAGGTCAAGGCGCTCGCTGTCCTTTCCTCCGACGCGCTTTCGTCGGTCGCCTATGCCACTGAACAAACGCTGGGCATCCTCGTGCTCGCCGGCGCGGCGGCGTTTGGCTACGTCCTGCCGATTTCCATCGCCATCGTCGTCCTGCTCGCAATTGTGGCGATCTCCTACCGACAGACAATCTACGCGTATCCGAGCGGCGGCGGCTCATACATCGTCGCCAAGGACAATCTCGGTACGCTGCCCGGCCTCGTCGCGGCGGGTTCGCTGCTGATTGACTACGTTCTCACCGTCTCGGTGAGCGTGTCGGCGGGCGTTCTTGCCGTCGTTTCCGCTTTCCCCTCGACCGCCACATACACGGTACCGATGGGCGTGCTCTTCATCCTGCTCATCATGCTCGGCAATCTGCGCGGCGTGCGCGAGAGCGGCACGATCTTCGCCATCCCAACGTACATCTTCGTCTTCGGCACGCTGGCGCTAATCGCTGTTGGGCTGATTCGCGTCTTCACTGGCGACCCGGCGGCGACCTCGACCCCACGCGATGTGTTGCAGGCATCGGAGGGCATCGGCGTTTTCCTCGTCCTGCGCGCCTTTACCTCCGGCTGCACCGCATTGACGGGTGTGGAGGCGATTTCGAACGGCATTCCTGCCTTTAAGAAGCCGGAATCGAAGAATGCCGCAACGACGTTGATCGTCATGGTCACATTGCTCGCCACGATGTTCATGGGCATCTCCTTTCTCGCGCACCGCTATGGCATCACCCCGCGCGACAACGACTCCGTCATCTCGCAGATCGCGGAGCACGTTTTCGGCGGCCGGAATGCGGCCTACTTTATTATCCAACTCGCCACGACGCTCATCCTCGTCCTCGCGGCGAATACGAGTTACGCGGACTTCCCGCGTCTCGGTTCGATCCTCGCGCGGGATGGCTTCCTACCGAAGCAGTTCCAATTTCGGGGCGACCGCCTCGCTTTCACGATCGGCATCGTCGTGCTCACCGTCCTATCCAGCCTGCTCTATGTCGTCTTCGGTGGCCAGACGGACCGGCTGATTCCGCTCTACGCGGTTGGTGTCTTCGTCTCGTTCACGCTGTCACAGGCAGGTATGGTGCGTCACTGGATGCGCGAACCAGGGAACCATGGCCGCAACATGCTGATTAACGGCGTCGGTGCGGTCGCGACAGGGATCGTGGCGATCTTGTTCGCCTATACGAAGTTCCTTTACGGTGCGTGGCTCGTACTGCTCATTATCCCGATCATCGTGCTTCTCTGCCTCGGCATTTCCCGCCACTACCGGGGGGTTGCTGAGGAAGTGCGCCTGACGGACGACGACGTGCCACCCTCCCCGCGCGCAATCGAGCAGGTGGTAATCGTGCCGGTGTCGGACATCAACAAGGTGACGCTGAACGCGCTGGCGTATGCCCGCTCTCTCTCATCGCGGGTCGTCGCGGTGCATGTGACGGACGACGCGGCGGAGGCGATCCAATTGCAGGAGAAATGGGAGAAGTGGGGCGAGGGCGTCAATCTCGTTATCCTCGAATCGCCCTATCGCTCACTCGTGGGGCCGCTCCTTTCGTACATTGATCTCGTCCAGCGCAAGCGACCGAAGGCGATGGTGACGGTGCTCGTGCCGGAATACGTGCCGCACCATTGGTACGGGCAAATCCTCCATTCGCAGACCGCCTTGCGCCTCAAGGCGTCGCTCCTCTTCCGC
>JALYUS010000690.1 GCA_030853625.1 Chloroflexota bacterium | reverse complement strand
TACTTCCACACCGAGACGATGCAACCCGAACGCGGCGTGATCGCCCTCCCGACCGCGCCCGGCCTCGGCTTCACGATTGACGACGCGAAAGTTGAGGAGCGGATCGAGTTGTAGTTGCTTCGTTATGGGGAGGCAGTTCGTGACTATCTATGAATTATGGGATGGGAAGGCGGCATTCCTCATTGATACCTATACCGAGACACACGACGCTCTCGACGTTGTCGCGGCGACATATCGCGAGCATGGCGAGAGTGCCGTACGCGACTGGAGATTACTCCAGTCCACTCCCGCCGGTGCGCCTGTCGTACCAATCGCGCAAGGTATAGACTTGGTACACTTGGCGACTGACGAATCACGCATCCGCTCATACGCGGACTGACGTTATTCGCCCAGACTGGCGGCGCCGATAGCGGTATACACGAGGAGGTCTTTCGCCAGCGCAATTGCTTGCGGGCTGATCGTTGCCGCCCCATATGAATCCCAATTGGGTTCAAGCCGCGCCAACATCTCGACCTCCTCGATATCGGCATTGACATACACTGGCGGCCGTTCGACCTGTCCGATTTGCCCCGATGATTCCATGGCGCGTACCTCATCTCAATGCGAAATTAAGATCGCACCGTCCGGTTCCGACACGCAGCCAGTGTAGCAGGTTGGATGCTCGGAATCTATCGTACCCGGTCAAAGCGAGCGGCGCGAGTTTGTAGGCAAGAATGCGGAAAAGTGTCTATGATGGCGAGACCTGATCCGGCAGGAATGAGAAGAAAGGAACGCGCGATGAGTATGACGGAGAGTTTGCTGGCAGCGCTCGAATGGCGGTGCATCGGGCCGCATCGGGGCGGGCGATGCGTCGCGGTGGCAGGAGATGTCTCGGACCCGATGACGTTCTACCACGGCGCGTGCGCGGGCGGCGTCTGGAAGACGAACGACGGCGGCACGACGTGGCGCAATGTCTCGGACGGCTTCTTCGATACAGCGGCGGTCGGCGCGATTGCCGTCTCGGAGTCCGATCCAAATGTCATCTATGCCGGTACGGGCGAAGCGACGATTCGGGGCAATGTCTCGCACGGCGATGGCGTCTATACGTCCACTGATGGCGGCAAGACCTGGCGGAACATGGGTCTCGCGGCGACGCGCCATATCGGCAAGATTCGCATTCACCCGCAGAACCCGGAGATCGTCTACGTCGCCGCGTTCGGTCATGCCTGGGGGCCAAACCCGGAGCGCGGCGTCTACCGATCCACCGATGGCGGCGAGACGTGGAAACTCGTGCTCCACAAAAGCGACCATGCCGGCTCGCACGACATCGCGATGGACCCACACAATCCGCGCATCCTCTACGCCGCGATCTGGCAGGCGCAGCGCTATCCGCACCAACTGATCAGTGGTGGGTCGGATTCAGGACTCTGGAAGACGACGGACGGCGGTGACACCTGGACGGAACTAACGCACAAGCCCGGCCTGCCAGATGGTGTGCTCGGCAAGATCGGCATCGCCTGCGCCGCGACGGGCGACCGCGTCTGGGCGATTGTCGAGGCGGAAGATGGTGGCCTCTTCCGCACCGATGACGGCGGTGAGACGTGGGAGCGCGTCAACGATGCGCCCTTCCTCCGCACCCGCGCCTGGTACTACTGCCACCTGATCGCCGACCCTCAGGACGCGGAGACGGTCTGGGGCCTCGATTACGCCGTCTGGAAATCCACCGACGGTGGGCGCAACTTCACGCAGTACCCGTCGCAACACGGCGACGAGCACGCCCTCTGGATCAACCCGCACGATACCCGGATCATGATTAAGGGGGACGACGGCGGTGCATGCATCACCTACACCGGCGGCGCGTCGTGGTCCACGCTCTACAATCAGCCGACCGCGCAGCTCTATCACGCGACAACGGACGACCGCTTCCCCTATCGCGTCTATGGCTCACAGCAGGACAACACGGCGATTTCCGTGCCGAGCATGTCCGTGGAGGGGGCGATCCACGAGCGGGATTGGTTCGAGCCGGGCGGCGGCGAGAGCGGCTACATCGGCGTCAAGCACGACGACCCGGACCTCGTCGTCGCCTCCGGCCCGATTGGTCCGCGCGCCTTCAACGACCGGATGCACCTCTACAACCATCGCACCGGGCAGCGGCGCAACATCACCGTCTGGCCGGAACTGTATGGCTGGGCGCTCGGCGCGGTGGATTTGAAGTACCGCTTTCAGTGGACGTTTCCGATCTTCTTCTCGCGCCATGATCCCAATACACTCTACGTCGCGGGCAATCGCGTCTTCCGCTCCACCGATCTCGGCACGACATGGGAACCAATCAGCCCCGACCTGACGCGCAACGATCCCTCGCGCCTCCAATCCTCCGGCGGGCCGATCACGCGGGACAATACGGGCGCGGAAGTCTATTGCACCGTCTTCGCGCTTGTCGAATCGCCCCAGAAAGCGGGCGTCTTCTGGGCAGGCTCGGACGACGGCCTCGTGCATATCTCGGAAGATAACGGCACGAGGTGGAAAAACATCACGCCGCCCGACCTCCCGGAATGGGCGCTCATCAGCATTATCGAGCCATCGCCGCACGACCCGCACACCGCCTACGTCGCCGCCACACGCTACAAAAGCGACGACACGAAGCCGTACCTGTACAAGACCACCGACGCCGGCAAGACGTGGACAAAGATCACGAACGGCATCCCTGATGGCGACTTCACCCGCACGATCCGCGAGGACCCGGAGCAGCGCGGCCTCTTGTACGCAGGAACGGAAACGGGCATCTACATCTCCTTCGATGACGGCGGCAACTGGCAGCACGTCGGCGGGAGCCCTTTGGGCAGATTGCCCATCGTGCCGATCCATGACCTCATCATCAAGGGAACGGACATGGTCGTCGCGACGCATGGTCGCGCCTTCTGGATTCTGGACGATGTGACGCCTCTCCGACAGATCGCGGCGGGCGCAACGGGCAATGGCGCGCATCTCTTCGCGCCGCGCCCAACCGTGCGCGTGCGCATCCATCAGGGGTTCGGGGGCGCGCCCATCGCGGGGATGGTCAATCACGGCCACGCGGCGACGAGTGTCGTCTCGTATCGGACCGTCAAGCGACCGGATGGCACGATGCGCAAGGAGTACGTCAACGCCGGAGCAAATCCGCCCGATGGCGTCATCATCCAGTATTACTTTCCCAATGAGGCTACGGGAGATGTGACCGTGACGATCAAGGACGGATCGGGCGCCGTTATTCGCTCCTATTCGAGCGCCGGGGAGCACAATACGGCGCCAGCCATCGCGGGTGTTAACCGTCTCGTCTGGGATATGCGCTACGCGGGCGTGCCGAACATTGACGCGCCAACTGAGGACCTCAATCTCTGGGAACGCTCCGTCGGCCCAATGGTCATCCCCGGCACGTACACGGTCGAATTGAAGACTGGCGATCAGACCGTGGCGCAGCCGGTCGAGATCGTCCGCGACCCACGCATCACGGCGAGCGAGCAGGAACTGGTCGCGCAACGGGATATGCTGCTTGGGATGCGTGACCGCCTCGCGGAGACGCATCGCGCCGTGACGCGCATTCGCACGGTGCGTGGGCAGGTCGAGGCGTGGGAGGAGCGATTCAAGGACGATAGGGGCGACCAAAAGGCCGGTGCCGTCCGCGCGGCAGCGAAGGAGTTGAAGGACGAACTTGCCTCCATCGAAGACGCGCTGATTGATGTCCGCTCCAAAAGCCCGATGCTCTTCCCGATTGGCTTGCAAGAAAAGTTCAATGCGCTCTTCGACGCCGTGGATAGCGCCGATTACGTCCCGACGCGCCAATCGGCGGAAGTCTTCACC
>JALYUS010000545.1 GCA_030853625.1 Chloroflexota bacterium | reverse complement strand
GCCGCTTCCTTCGCGGCGCGCAGTTCAGATTCCTGCCGCTTGCGCTCGGTGATGTCCCGGACAATCGCGCTGTAAAATATCGCGCCGCCCGCTTGCCAGGTGCCGAGGGAGAGTTCCAGCGGAAACTCGCTGCCGTCTTTGCGCAGGCCATCCAGTTCGACGGTGCGCCCGATGACGTGAGCATCGCCGGTGGCCGTCATCCGCGCGATCCCTTGCGTATGGGCATCGCGGTAATGCATCGGCATCAGCGTGGTGAGCGATGTACCGAGGATGTCGTCTTGCTCGTAGCCGAACATGATCTGCGCGGCGGTATTCCAGAAGGTGATCGCGCCACCGCTGTCTGTCGTGATGATCGCGTCGTTCGCGGATTGGGTCAGCGAGCGATAGCGCAACTCCGACACCCGCAGCGCGTCTTCCGTCTCTTTGCGCTCCGTCACATCGTTGATGAGGACGAGGCGCGCCGCCCGACCGGCGAACTGGAAGCCGTTGGAGACGACTTCGACATGGATAAGCGTCCCATCCTTCTTGCGGTGGCGCCAATCATGTGCTGACGGGAGATCGGCGAGCGTCGCGATTTGCGCCAGGAAGGGGTCAACCTCCTCCGCCGGTCGGACATCCGCAATCGTCATCGCCAGGAACTCGTCGCGGCTGTACCCATAATGCGCGATCGCGGTGTCATTGACGGCGAGGTAGGCGAGCGTCTCGCGGTCATAGACCCACATCGGGTTCGGATTGCCCTCGAAGAGGAGGCGGTACTGCTCCGCCGCTTCCTGCAGGGCGCTGGCGGCATTGCGACGCTCGGTGATGTCCGTCATCGTGCCGATCAGCCGGACGCAGATGCCCGCGTCATCGTACTGCGGGATCAGCCGGGTAATGACGGTCACTTCGCGGTCGTAGGCGACCACCTGCTCGTCGTAACTGACCGATGTGCGCGCCGCGACGGCTTCCCGGCAATTCCGCATCAATAACGTGGCCTGCGCGGCGGGCAGGCAGTCATCGAGCCGCTTGCCGGTCACGCGGGCGGGGGTGAAGCCGGTCAGTTTCGTGTACGCGGGGTCAACATGGACGCACCGAAACGTCTCGCCCTCCGGTTCGAGCAGGAAGAGCGCGTCGGCGATTGGGTCCGCCCCGATCTGGAATTGATCTCTATTTAACATCATCGTTGCCGCCTCTCTGGCGTCCGTTCCTGACAAGTCCGTCATCGTCTCGCCATCGTACATTACACTATAGTCAACGTATGAACTACCGGTGATGTTACGGGCAGTGGGAAGAAACCATATGAACCGCAGAGATGCAGAGGACGCACAGATGGGGGAATTTGAACTGCGAAGGCGCGAAGAGGGAATAGAGAAAGAAACGAGATGGTCTTCTTCTTTCCTCTTTCTTTCGCGCTCTTCGCGCCTTCGCGGTTCACCTCTTTCTCTCCACGTCTCTGCGGTTCTCCCCGCTTTCGTGTATTGACGGTCGCGCAATGATGCGCTTTGTGTATATGGAATGGTTACAGTAATGGCAGGTATCGTGCGGTAGCGGACACGCAGCAGGTACGCCGCGTCAACGCAACGGCGTGTTGCCCACCACGCGGGTGGCGGCGTACCTGTTCCCTCTTCCTTATGCGGTACAATAGCCACGCGTTGGAACTGCGGGGAGAGAAGGAGGAGCCACGCGTGCAATGGGCGGAGACGGTCCTGGCGAACCTCAAGGAGCACGATGTCCGGCTGATGACGTATGTGCCGGACAATATGCTCATCCCACTGATTGACGGCGCGCATGCGGACGCGCACTTCACCGCCTTCACCGCCACGCGCGAGGAGGAGGCGATCGGGATCGCCTGCGGCGCGGATATGGCGGGGATGCGCGCGGTCGTGCTGATGCAATCGAGCGGCTTCGGCAACACGGTCAACGCCCTCGCCTCGCTCGCCGTCCCGTATCAACTGCCGCTCCTGATGGTCATTTCGGAGCGCGGCGTGATCGGGGAGTACAATTCCGTGCAGATGCCGATCACACGCGCCATCCGTCCCACGCTGGACGCCCTCGGCATCCCGCACGTCACGCTGTCGCGTGCGGATGAACTGCATTTCCTCACCCACCGGATGATCCGCCAATGCTTTCAGACCCGCACGCCGACCGCGCTCATCCTCTCGCCCCTACTGACGGGCGGTAAGACCGATACGTAGTGCTGAGTGCTGAGTACTGAGTCGGGTGTCCGGCGCCGCATTACTTCGGAGGTAACGATGGAACAGACCTCTCAGTACTCATGCCGCCCAGAGGGCACCCGCAGTACGCAGTACTCCCTCTCTCGGCTGGCGTTGACGCGCATCCTCGTTTCGCTGTTGACGCATGAGGAGGCGATTGTCGCGGGGATCGGCAACACGAATTTCGACCTCGCCGCCACGGAGCGCCGACCGCAGAACTTCTTCATGCTCGGTAGCATGGGGCTGACCTTGCCGATCGCGCTCGGCGGGGCGGTGGCGCAGCCGGAACGGCGGTTTTTCGCCCTCGAAG